>NZ_JBBKBV010000005.1:0-167950 GCF_037892815.1 Oceanobacillus sp. HCA-5259
AAAAATCGTAGGGAGGAACAATTATGGAAAAAATAGTTGCAAGTATGGCAGGTAATGTATGGAAAATTGTTAAGAACGAAGGGGATGTTGTTAGCTCTGGAGAGGATGTCGTTATCTTGGAATCAATGAAGATGGAGATCCCGATTCCAGCTGAAGCTGATGGCGTAATCAAAGAATTGAAAGTCGCTGAAGGGGACTTTGTTAATGAAGGAGACGAAATTGCAATTATCGAATAATCAGGGAGAAAAGGGGGCAACGGGATGATTGAAGTTCATATAGAAAATCATGTATCAACCATTACTTTAAATCGACCTGAGGCAGCGAATGCAATGTCCACCGAGTTGTTAAATGAACTAAATCAAGTACTCGATTCAGTTGATGCAAATGAGGAAAGCTTTTGTACGGTTATTACTGGCAAGGGAGAGAAAGCTTTTTGTGCGGGGGCCGATCTTAAAGAACGGAAAACGATGACTGATCGGGAAGTCGTTCAGGCAGTTCGCTATATCGGTAAAACAGTGAACCGAGTTGAAAGCATGCGCATGCCGGTAATTGCAGCACTCAATGGTGTCGCATTTGGTGGTGGTCTTGAGCTGGCTCTTGCTTGTGACCTGCGCATAGCTGCAGAACATGTGAAGCTTGGGCTTACAGAGACATCATTAGCAATTATTCCAGGAGCGGGCGGGACACAGCGATTGCCGCGCTTAATTGGGTCCGGCAAGGCAAAGCGTCTCATCTATACCGCTCAATCAATTACTGCCCATGAAGCGGAAAAGCTCGGTATTTTAGATGAGGTAGTTTCGAGCTCGGAATTAATAAACGAGTCTAGGGAAATTGCGGAAAGAATTACTGCCAATGGTCCAGTAGCTTTGGAACAGGCAAAGCTTGCAATTAATCGTGGGGCGGAAACGGATCTCGTAACAGGACTTGAAATCGAGCATCTTGCTTATCAGAAAACGATACCGACTCAGGACCGGAAAGAAGGCTTGCAAGCATTCAGTGAAAAGCGGAAACCGATTTATAAAGGGGAATAATAGTTGGGGGGAGGACTAGAACATGTCATTTATTGAGGAACTAGAACAACGGGTAGAAACGATTAAACAAGGTGGGAAAGAAAAATATCACCTAGCAAACACAGAAAAGGGGAAATTGTTTGTACGGAAACGTTTAGAGCTTTTATTTGATGAAGATTTAGATATAGAAGATGCTTTTTTCGCCAACTGTATGGCCGGAGATTTACCTTCTGATGGAGTAGTTACAGGGATTGGCAAAATCAATGGTCAAAATGTTTGTGTGATGGCCAATGATTCGACTGTTAAGGCTGGATCATGGGGGAAACGGACCGTTGAGAAAATACTTCGGATTCAAGAAACAGCACTTAACTTGGAAATTCCGATTATTTACCTTGTTGATTCCGCCGGTGCAAGAATCACCGACCAAATCGAGATGTTCCCTGGTAGAAGAGGGGCGGGCAGGATATTCCATAACCAAATAAAACTATCTGGAAGGGTGCCACAGCTTTGTTTATTATTCGGCCCATCTGCAGCAGGAGGAGCATATATTCCAGCTTTTTGTGACGTTGTAGTAATGGTCGAAGGTAATGCATCGATGTACCTTGGCTCGCCGAGAATGGCGGAGAAGGTAATCGGTGAAAAAGTGTCTTTAGAGGAAATGGGTGGTGCAAGAATGCATTGTACCGTTTCCGGTGTCGGTGACGTCCTTGTGAAAACGGAAGAAGAAGCAATAGCTTATGCAAGAAAATATCTTGGCTATTTCCCGCCGAACTTTAGGAATAAGCCTCCTGAGTCAGCTCAGAAAGCTGTGAAAGCGTCGGATAAGACGATAACAGAAATTGTTCCGGAAAATCAGAATGCGGCTTTTAATATGATTGAATTAATTGAACAGGTAATCGATGAAGACAGTTTAGTTGAAGTAAAGAAAGAATTTGCAAAAGAATTGATTACCGGCTTAGCGCGGATTAATGGCCGAAGTGTAGGGATTATTGCGAATCAGCCTCGTGTAAAAGGGGGTGTCCTTTTCACAGATTCCGCGGATAAAGCTGCGAAATTCATCCAGCTTTGTAATGCATTTAATATTCCACTTCTTTTCTTGACAGATGTTCCAGGTTTTATGATTGGTACAAAAGTTGAAAGAGAAGGGATTATCCGTCATGGTGCAAAAATGCTCGCGAGTATGAGTGAAGCTACGGTACCTAAAATTTCTGTTATCGTGAGGAAAGCATACGGTGCAGGTCTATACGCGATGGCAGGACCAGCTTTTGAACCAGACTCGGTACTTGCATTCCCAAATGCCCAAATTGCTGTCATGGGCCCTGAGGCAGCAGTGAATGCGGTACACGCAAAAAGAATCGCTGAGTTGCCTGAGGAAGAAAGAAATGCGTTTATTAAAGAGAAGCAGGACGCCTATAAGGATGAAATTGATATTTATCGTTTAGCATCAGAAATGGTTGTTGATGATATCATTCATCCGGACCGCTTACGGGAAGAGCTTATTAAACGATACGAAATCTATGAAGATAAGAATCTTACCTTCACAGAAAGAAAGCACGGTGTTTATCCAGTCTAATTTTATAGCATTAGAAGAGCCTTGACTGCAAAACAGTTAAGGCTCTCTTTTCTGTGTATTAAAAAAATGGGACAAATGCTCTGACCCTAGTTTTCAATTTACGATAACTTTATTATGTTAACTAAGGGGGAGCGGTAGAAATATAGGTGATTTTTACGTATAATAGATTAAAATCGTTATTTTAAGAGGGGCAGGAGAAAGTATTCATGGTGCAGGTTAATACAGGAACAGAGTTGAACGAAGAACAGCTTGCAGCTCTTTATCAACTGATGCAGGCAAATAATGATGAGGAAAATGCAAAGAAAATATTGGAGTTGTATCAAAAGTTACATGATAAGGAGCTCGTCGTCAGTTTCTCAGGACATTTTTCAGCGGGGAAGTCATCCATGATTAATGCACTGCTTGGAAAGGAAATTTTGCCAAAAAGTCCGATTCCAACGAGTGCAAATATTGTTAAGTTAACATCTGGAGAGGGCTGGGCAAGAGTCTTCTTTACCAAAGGGGATCCTATTGAGTATCAGGAACCTTACGATCTTGATATGATTAAGGCCTATTCAACAGATAAAGATGAAATTAAGCGAATCGAAATCAGTACGAAAGAAGTAATTATACCACATAAAGCAGCGCTAATGGATACACCGGGGATTGATGCTGCGGATGATGCTGACCGCTTAATGACGGAGAGTGCACTTCACTTAGTAGATGTCCTGTTTTATGTCGTGGACTATAATCATGTCCAATCTGAAGTTAATTTGTATTTTCTTCAATCACTACAAGAAAATCAAATCCCATTTTATTTAATAATTAATCAGATTGATAAACATAATGAAAAGGAATTATCATTTGCCAGTTTCAAAGAAAGTATCAGGCAAACCTTTACAGCTTGGAATATTCAACCTGTCGAAGTTTTTTATACATCACTTTATGATCCTTCGCTAACAATCAATGAATTCAACAAGGTAAAAAATACATTGTTTTCCATCCTAGAAAATGAAGGAGACACGCATTTCAATATTCAAGCCTCAGTCAAACAGGTTATGGAGAAGCATAAATCCTTCCTGGAACAGCAGTATGATGAACTAAAGAGCGAAATAGAAATGGATGAAGATGTAGAACAACAGTTGGCTCATATGGAAACTGCTGAGAAACTAATGAGAAATCTTGCGAAAGAGCCAGAAGAATTGGAAGAGACGTTTCAATCGGAATTAAAACAAACATTGCAAAATGCGTATTTAATGCCGAAAGAAGTACGTGATCTTGCTGAAAGTTATCTTGAAGCCGAGCAACCAAGTTTTAAAGTAGGCTTGTTTGGATCCAAGAAGAAAACCGAGGAAGAAAGGGCCAACCGCAGAGAAGAATTTGAGCAATTAATCCAAGAAACAATTCGCTCATCAATTCAATGGAAGCTGAGGGATAAATATGTTCAGCTCCTGAAGGACTATGCACTGACTGATCAAGCGTTAATCGAAGAAGTGAATAATTTCTCAATCAATTATGATCATTCTGATTTTGAAAGGTTATTAAAGCATGGCGCTCAAGTGAACGGGGAGTATGTATTAAATTATACAAATGACGTCGCAAGCGATATTAAAGCTAAATTCAGGCGGCGCTCCTTAGATCTTCTTGAAGTGATCCAGCAAGCACTAGCGGATAAGCATGCTGAAACATTGGCAAAACAAGAAACATCTTCAGAAAATCTTGAAGAAATACGGAAGGTTATCGATAAATACAATAAAATTCAAGCTGAATTGGAAAGCAAGATCAGCGTAATAGATGAAGTATTCGCCTTCCCGCGTGTCGATGAAAGAGAATGGGAACAAACGCTGACTGAAGTAAAGCGGAAAGAAGATAAATTTGTTATCGCCGAGCAGTCTATTTATGAAAAAAATCAGGAAGAAACTAAGACGGAGATAAAAGCAGTAGTGGAAACAGAAGCACAACCTACGAATCTGTCAGCTGAAGAAATGCTGAAACGGATTGAGCAGACAATCACGCTTACGGAGAAAATCCCAGGTTTTACTGATTTAATAACAGATCTTAAAAGAAAGCAAGATAGACTTAAAAATCGAACATTTACGATTGCTCTATTTGGTGCATTCAGTGCTGGTAAGTCATCTTTTTCCAACGCATTGATTGGAGAAAATGTGTTACCTGTTTCACCGAACCCAACGACGGCAACTGTCAACCGCATCCATCCAATAACAGAAGAATACCCGCACGGTACGGTCGTGGTGACAATGAAGCAGGAAGCGAAATTATATGAGGAATTAACCGATATGACGGATAAATTCTCTCCAAAGGGGGATACCCTCGATCGGTTGCTTACATGGATTGATAAGAAGAATATTGCTGAAGATGCCCGTTTAAATAAGATGTACCAAGCTTATATCCGCGCCATGATGAAAGGCTATATTGCCAATAAAGAATATATCGGGAAAAAACGGACAATCCCCTTTGATGAATTTGGCGCCTATGTCGCAGATGAGACGATGGCTTGTTTCGTTGAAGCAATCGATGTCTATTATGATAGCCCCATTACAAGACAAGGTATTAGTTTAGTAGACACTCCTGGTGCAGATTCGGTGAATGCCCGGCACACGAATGTAGCATTCAATTATATTAAACATGCGGACGCTATCCTTTATGTAACGTATTATAATCATGCGTTATCACGCGCCGACCGAGATTTTCTTTTACAACTCGGCCGGGTAAAAGAAGCATTTCAATTGGATAAAATGTTTTTCATTGTTAATGCTGCCGATCTTGCGGAAAGTAAAGAGGAATTACAGCTCGTCACGACTTATGTCACAGACGAATTAACAAAACTTGGGATTCGGAATGCCAGATTATTTCCAGTATCTAGTAAACAGTCGCTTAGTGAGAAGGTAAAACAACTTCCATTAAACGGGCAAATGGAAGCATTTGAAAGCCAATTTTATTCCTTTATTCATCATGACTTAGCTTCATTAACAATTGACAGTGCCTTATGGGATATGAGGCGAGCGTATGAAACAATGGAACACTATATTTCCTCTATCACACTTGATGAAGCAGATAAAGAGCAGCAAAAAGAGCGGATAAAACAAGACCAGACACAAGCCGCTACATATGTTCGCACATATGAAACGGATGTCTATATGCAGCAGCTCGAGCAACGGATTGAGAAGCAGCTCTACTATGTTATAGAGCGACTTAGTATTCGTTATCACGATATGTTTAAGGAAATGTTCAATCCAACAACAATTACTGAAAATGGCAGAAAAGCAACTGCCGAGTTGAGGAATGCGCTAGAGAACTTAATCGAATATATTCAATTTGAACTTAATCAAGAACTTCAAGCCGTATCTTTAAGGATGGAACGCCATACATTACGATTGGCAAATGAGGTATACCAGGCAATGCATAAAAGAAATAAGGAGATTAATTCACTATTTGCTTTACCGGACCAGTTTGATTATGAATTATATACACCGGATTATGAGGAGAAAATGCCAGCTATACAAATGAAACTCTTCCAGCCTATTATTGGAAAATATAAAGGAACAAAAGCATTTTTCGTACAAAATGAAAAAGAAACAATGAAAGAAGAACTGTATCAAATGCTTTTACCATCAATTGAAAAGTTTATCCAAGCAAATCAAGAGAGGATGGTTTCAGGTTACAAAGAGCAGTGGCAAGAACTAATCAAGGTGATGAAAGAGTCAACCATCCAACGACTGGAGCAACAAGTTTCTAATTACTTCACGATATTAGCAGCACCAGCAGAACTTCCAAGATTAGGTGAAACACTAGAACAGTTGGAAAAACTCATAATGGAAGAAAAGGTAGGAGTAGATATATAAATGGAAAAGAATAAGATTTTATTAGTAGACGGAATGGCATTGTTATTTAGAGGATTTTTCGCTACTGCCTTCCGAGGAAACTTTATGAAAACAAGTGAAGGAATACCAACAAATGGAATTTATCAATTTTTACGGTATTTCCTTGATGCAGTTGACATGTATGAACCGAGCCACGTAATTTGTTGCTGGGACATGGGGAGCAAAACGTTCCGTAATGAAATTTATCCAGATTATAAAGCAAACCGCGAGGCACCTCCGGAAGAGCTTGTACCACAATTCGACTTAATTAAAGAAGTCGTCGAAGCTTTCAACATCCCAAATGTCGGTCTGGAAAATTATGAAGCAGATGACTGTATTGGTACCCTTGCTCGTCTATTTCAAGCAGATCACGAGATTATTATTCTAACGGGAGATCAGGATATGCTTCAGCTAGTTGATGAGAATATACACGTCTCAATCATGAGAAAAGGACAAGGGAACTATGAATTGTTTACAAGAGAAAACTTCTTTGAGAAAAAAGGGATATATCCACACCAAGTCGTTGATATGAAAGCATTAATGGGAGATAGCGCAGATAATTACCCAGGTGTAAAAGGAATAGGGGAAAAAACGGCGCTTCGATTAATTAAAGAGTATCAATCCATTGAAGGACTTCTAGCTAATACGGATCAATTAACAAAAGGGATCCGTACCAAATTAGAAACCGATCTTGAGATGCTTCACATTTCAAGGGAACTTGCTGAAATTAAATGTGATGTACCCGTCTCTTGTGAGCTGGAAACGGCACAGAAAAGATTTGATCGAACAAAGATTGAACCGAAACTGGAATCGCTCGAATTTAAAAATTTAGACCGGATGCTCGCAATAAGTGCCAAATAGGAGGAAGTCTATGTATTTTCCATCCATAAGAGACAAGTGGATAACTGGCATCGTCTGGATAATTTCGCTACTTGGGATATTATTTCCACTCTTAAAAGGGCAGGTTACAACCATGTTCATTATGTTCGGATTAGCTGCATTTCTGCTCTGGTTCTGGTTCCGGACTGGATATAAAATAGAAGGGGACAAGATAAAAATCTATTATGGCCCGATTCGGCAGACTGTTCATATCCCGGACATTAAATTAATTGCTTTGTCAAAAATGCCGCTTAACTCTCCGGCACTATCCTTAAAACGAATACAAATATCTTGTAGTAAACTTGACGTAGTTGCTATATCGCCGGAAAATAGGGATCAATTCATCTCTATGCTCTTAGATATAAGACCGGAGATTCCGGTTGATGACCGATTGCTTCCAAAAAATAAATAAAAATACAGCCTCGTACAAAAATGTATGAGGCTGTTTTCTATGCTTATTCTTTGATATAAGGTAGATGCCTTGCGTATCGATTGTTAAATCTTTTACGTATTTTATCAACGCCCAGAAGGCACTCTTGTGGTGAATATAAAGCGCTGGAGCAGATTCCATTGTATACACCGTCCATAATTTCCTGTCTGTTATTTGCCATAGCGAACAAAAAATAAGAATATTATAATTTACTTACTGCTTCTTTTATATCTTCTGCTCTCGTTACAGCGGATATGAAAGAAACACCATCAGCTCCAGCTTTTAATACTGAGCTCGCATTTGTTGTATTAATCCCACCGATTCCGACTATCGGAAACTCAGGGAATTCTGCACGCAAGAAACGGATCCAATCCAACCCGACACTAGATTTTGCATCCACTTTCGTTGTAGTAAGGAACACTGGACCAGCACCTATATAATCAATATATTCTAGCGCACTATTATTTAATTCGTCCTGATTTGAAACAGATAATCCAATGATTTTATTAGGAAACATCTCCCGTAATTCTTTCACCGATTGATCATCTTGCCCGACATGTATCCCATCTGCATCTAATTTGTCTACTAATTCTACATCATCATTAACAATAAATGGAATTTGATGTACGCTACAAACTGCCTGCAATTCTTTTCCTAACTTAATTTTACTATCTCCTGAAAGGGAGCCTGGACCTTTTTCCCGAAATTGGAAAATTGTAATTCCAGCTTGTATAGCTTGCTCCAGAACAGCAACGGGATTACCTTTAACATTTTGACTACCCATAATGAAATATTTCCTTAAGCTTAATGGATTAAATGATGACATCGTTACTCCACCTCAGTTGTCGTTAAATTATTTGTATGGATACGCGGTGCCCAATGATTCGTCGGTCCGCTACCAGCTCCTAAGTCCAAAGAATACTTGATCGCGAGCGTTACATAATGTTTTGCCTGTTTAACCGCAATGTTAAGAGGGAGGCCTTGGCTTAGATTAGCAGTTATCGCTGCTGCATACGTACAACCTGTACCATGTGTATTATTTGTATTTATTCGGGGAGCCGAAAAGCTATGGATCCTTGAACCATCATAAAGGAAATCAACCGCATCGCCTTCGCGGTGACCGCCTTTAACTAGTGCAGCTTTCGCGCCAAAATTTTTCACAAGCATTTCGGCAGCCTGCTTCATGTCCTCATCGGTTTCAACTTTTTCACCTATTAGATATTCTGTTTCTGGAATATTTGGAGTTACAATTGTTGTAAGCGGAAGCAAATTCTTCCGCAGATAATTACGGGAATCGCGTTCAATCAATGTGTCACCGCTTGTGGCAACCATGACCGGGTCCATAACATAAGGTGCATCCAAATGCTTTATTTTATTATAAATCAATTTCATCATATCCTGATTGGCAATCATCCCTGTTTTAAATGCATGGATAGGCATATCAGAAATAATCGAGTCTAGTTGCTGTTCGATCATTTCTAGAGAGACGTGGGAAACAGCTTGAACACCTGTCGTGTTTTGGGACACGATGGAGGTGATAACCGACATCCCATAAGTTTTCAATTCCTGAAACGTTTTCAGATCGGCGTGAATTCCAGCACCGCCGCTCGGGTCCGTACCCGCTATCGTTAGAGCACATGCAACATTCTTCATTGAACATTCTCCTTCATCAACTTACTTATTTTAATTTTTTATTAAGCCCTTGGTGGAAACTTTAGATACGACGAGCAGTCCAAGAATTGCTCCAGATATACTGCTTACAAGGAATGGGGGGATGAAAACAAATGCACCGGCCGATGTTCCCATAAATACATAAGCAAATGGCACTGCAAATAATGCACCAATAACCCCACTGCCAATTCCTTCACCTAATGCGGCGAGTGATTGCTTCTTGGTTTTCTTATACAGGAACCCTGCAAGAAAAGCACCGACCATTGCACCTGGGAAAGCTAATAAAGTTCCTAACCCGAGCATATTGCGTAATAGACTGATCATGAAGGCAATAATGACTGCCGGACCAGGTCCCAAGGTGACAGCGGCTATGACATTAATCGCATGCTGTACTGGATAAGCGCGGGCTACACCGGCGGGAAACCAGATTAATTGTGCGCTGATTGTTCCAATTGCGATAAAGACGGCCATCGTCGTGATGAGACGAGTTTTATTCATACTTGACCTCCAATCTTAAGGGGAAAATCAACCAATAAAAAAGCCAAGTCATGATTAGACCTGGCTTCACAAGAAAATAGTTATGAGAACAATCTCACTACTTCCCTACGCTGGCATTAACCAGATCAGGTCGATAAGAGTCGGAAACACACTTTCCTCTCAGCCCAGTTAGGGCACCCCTAGTAGTTTCATATTATTTAGTTCGAATCTAGCATAGCAAAAGTTTTCATAAATGTCACATGTTTTGAAAAAGGTAAGGGTGCAGTGTATCACCCGGATACTTTTGATCTTAAGAAATATCTGCAACAGCACAGGACATGGCGGCAATGTGCGAAAGCTGTTAAATAAAAAGACGGGCAGCTAAACATAAAGGTTTTAGCTGTCCGCTTATTAATCAATCGCCCCAAAGTTGACAATTGTCACATCGATATCAAATTCTATTTTGGCATCTTGATATTTTTCCATCCATTCCTTGTTAGTCGTCTTACTTCCTTTTCTTGAAGTGATATACTTTCTCCCAAGACCCAATGCATCTGAGTTTACTTCTTGAAGTTTCGCGAATAGGTTTTCATATTCTCTTACAAAGTATTTCTCTATATCACGTTCGAATTTCCGAGAAGTATCTTCTGATTTAATGTCCATTGGGATTGAGGTTTCTAATAATTCCAGTTTCATTGTGATATCTGCCTTAAACGCTAACGAATCAGAGTCGACAATTTTTATTTTCCCTTTACCTGTATTAAGCATTAAAGAAAGATAAATCGAATCTTCAATTTCTGACGGTTCTCCTTTATAAGCAATTATCTCGTCCAGATAATTTTCACGAGGGACGCCTACATCAATTGGGGTTCCTCTCAAACGCTGTCTCAATAAATTAGCCATGAATGATTCTTTTACTGATATGCTAGCAACATACTGGTCTGCCCGAAAAGCGGCTGCACCAGTTAGTGTAGGTTTACCATCCACTACGTCTATTACTGGAAGTATCGGATCAATGCCGACTTGTTGCACTAATCGCGTGAAAAACTGTAAGGTAATTCGTGGTAAAGTACCCTTTTCGACCTCTTTACTTATTAAGTCTTGTAAATACTCTGTTCGATTTAATTCTACACTTTGTTGCTCTATTTCAAGAATTTCTCTTGCAGTTTGATTGGTTACGGCTAGCTGCATAATTTCAGAAACAGTTGCATCACGAACTTGTGTATTTAGAAAGGGAAGAATGCCTGATTCAGCTGCTTCTTTTCCATAAAATTCTATACTGATTTTTCCGGGGACTAATGGATAGGGCGATTGTTTTTCAGCTTCTGAACGGGCCTCTTTAATCGTACGGCCCCTTCCAATCAACAAACTTGTCATTTCCGGAGCATGCGGATCAAAAATATAAGGAACGAGTGTCGTTTCAATCATTCTTTTTTCCCCTTCATCTATTAGATCAACTCCACGTGAATTAATGATTGCCAACTTCTCAATTTGCGTCGTTTCCAGACAAGCCTGCAGAAATACAATAAATATGAATAACGGTATTAACTTAGCAGTTCGCATGTATTCACCCTCCTTATTTCTTCCGTATTTTTTTCTTTAAAAGAACGAGTGGCAAAAGAAGGAAGGGATAAATATATACAATCCCATAGGATACCCTGCTAACATTATCAATCAAACGCTGAATGATAAAATGCTCATTAAAAAAAGGGATCAGAATTAGAAGGATACTTGCACTTGTGTAAACACTAATTTCGTTCGAAAGATTATAAATACGTTTCGCTATATAACTTATGCACCACATAAGAAGAATCACTTTTGGCATCGCAACCATCATCCATTCTGCAATGACAACGTAGTCCAACCGCTCGATGATAGGAGAGGTTTGAATTTTAAACAAGTTTAATACAACCCAAATTCTTCTTTCCAATTGAGCTGGACTTAAAAATCCAATCGCTATGTTTGTAGAAAGAAGGACGAGGAAAGTGAAATAGGATAGTCCTAAGAAAACAGGCTTACCAATCTTTTTTTTATTTGCTACAAAGGGATAGATAAAAAACAAGATTTCAAATCCTGTAAATGTATAAGACGCAGCAATTGTGCCTCGTAAAATATCCATTATATCTTTATCCATCACAGGCAGAAAGTTGAGAAAATCCATTTGTCGAATTGGTTGAATTAATAAAACAAATAACCAAGAAGAGAACATAAAGAAGAGAAAGGTGACGCCAACAACTGCTTTTAGACCGCCAAATACCGTATAGATAGCAATAATAAGAAGCATACATCCCAGCACGAATGCATTACTATCCGGTAAAACAAAAACCTTAATAATCTCGATATAGGTTACGAGTGTGGATAAGATATAGAATATAAAATAAAGGATGTATACCGTTCCGAGCACTTTTGAAATAAAACAGCCAAATAGGTCGGCCTGAACGCCGAGGATATCCGTATTTTCATATTGCCTCAATATATATAACATGACAAAAAGGAGCAGGGCAATATAGAGGTAGGCAATGAGTATCGAAATCCATGCGTCATGCCCTGCTTCCATAAAGACAATTCGTGGGATTCCAATCAATCCAACACCCAGCTGCATGGAGGCAATAATAAAAAGCATATAGAAAGAACGGAATTGTTCACCTTTTGGTATTTGAAGATTAATTTTCATATACAATCCCTACTCATCAATATCTCTTCTTTCCATAGCTTTCTCTTTGTTAAAAAATCGTTTATCTTTTGGTCGATACGATAAAAATCGTTGATATTTCGTTTGCTCTGGCAGACTGTAAAAAGTTTTGTTAAAATCGGCCAGCCGGAGTGGGTACAATGGTGATAGGTAAGGCCTGCCTAAAGACTCCAAACGGACTAAATGGATGACTAATAAACAGATACCAAACATCAGCCCGATAATCCCGTAAAAACCAGCAAGGAAAAAGAGTGGAAAACGAACAAATCTTACCGTATTACCCATGATATAACTAGGCGTCGCATAAGAAGCTAAAGCACTCATTGTAACCAAAATGATCAGAATGTTACTTGAAATACCAGCTTGAACCGCAGCAGTTCCAACAACCACACCACCAACAATACCAATGGTCTGACCAACTTTAGTGGGCAGTCTTGCTCCAGCTTCCCGTAATAGTTCAATTACAAGTTCGATCAGGAGTACTTCAATGAGCGGAGGAAAAGGAACAACCGCCCGAGATTCACCGAGTGAAACTAAAAGCTGGGATGGAACTAGTTCATAATGATACGTAGTTGCAACGACATACATTGGTGTTAACAGTAAAGTCACAAATGCAGCGAGAAAGCGAAGAAAACGGACAAACATGCTTAACATCCAATGAAAATAGCGATCTTCTGTGGACTCAAAGAAACTGAATAATGTGGAAGGTGCAATTAAAGCGAACGGGCTGTCTTCAACCAAAACGACAATTTTACCTGCTTTTACTGCATACATACAGCGATCCACCAATTCAGTAGATACAAATTGCGCAAATACAGAGGTGGAGGAATCTAAAATATATTGTTTAAGCATATGAATGTCTTCAACCATATCAACTTCAAGGTCGGTCAGCCGTTGCCTCATTGTATTAACATCTGTTTCATTTGCAACTGATTTAAGATAGATTATTCTCGTTTCTTTTGGATTTCTTTTGCCGACTTCAACTTTTTCCATTGCAAGGTCTGGTGTATTCATCCGCCAATTGATTATATTTAAGTTATTTTTAAGGGATTCTGTAAAAGCAATTGTCGGACCAATAACCATTGATTCCGTTTCCGCTTTTTCCAGTGCCCTTTTTTCCATTTTGCCCAGTTCGTACATGATAACTTGATTTTCTTGTTCGATGTAGAGACCGATATAGCCCTCGGTAATTTTATTTCGGAGAGCCGTAATGCTGGACAATTGTTTTCCCGCGGAGAGCGGAATCTCACTTAATATGGAGTCTGTTGTCCATTCTGTTTGCATATCTAATAATTTAGTCAAGACTTGTTGCTCGGCTTTAGTTTCATCAATAAGATAGGGAATATAAAAAAAAGCAATTTGCTTATTTTCTTGCTTATAAACCGTGAAACTCAGATCCTGATTATTGAGAATCTCTATATCCAGCTTGTTTTTCAATTCCTCTATAGAAAGCGGGAAATCCGCTTGATTTGCTCGTTTCTTTACAGGGCGCATAAGTGACCTCCATCTATCTAGCTAGTCCATTTTAGTATGGGTAAATCAGTTAAATTTATCCCATATTTCCTCTTCTTTTATAAATAGTTTTGATTGATGGAAGAAATATTTTAAGTTTGAATAATTAAATTAATTATTATTTCAACTCCCTCAGCCCCTCAACAAAAGTTGGATTTTTTCAAGAACTGTTTATTTGAACAAGTTAATGGAAACAATAAATAAATGTATCATTCAATTAATTTATAAAGGAGAAGAAAATGGCTGGGAACGAAACTAAGGATCGATCGATTTACTCCAAACGTAATCTGTGGTCTGGTATTTTATTTGGGGTTGGTCTAATCGCTTTTATAGACGAGACGGTATTTCATCAAATTCTACGCTGGCATCATTTTTACGACAAATCCACGACTGATATCGGGCTAATTTCTGACGGTCTTTTCCATGCTTTTAGTTGGTTTGCAACCATTGGGGGCTTGTTTATGTTCGCTGATCTCAGACGACGTAACGCACTGTGGTTAATGAGGTGGTGGGGAGGAGTGTTTCTTGGTGCAGGGGGGTTCCAGTTATATGATGGTACAATTCAGCACAAATTAATGCGGATACACCAGATTCGTTATGTAGATCATTTAATCATCTATGACGTGATTTGGAATACAACAGCTATTTTAATGATTATAATTGGTCTAACCCTTATTGTCCAGACAAGAAATAGCCAACAACCAGGGAAGGATGCCTCACATGAACATCAATAACCACATTCATCATACAATTGGAATAATACCTCAGCTACTTTTGGCACTACCGTTTATAATGGCTTTCGTCATGTATATCCTAGCTGTAATTGTCTCCAACAGGCGACAGAAACCTTGGCCAATATATCGAACGGTTTATTGGGCTTTTGGAATTCTTTTCGCTATTATCTCGGTTGCAGGCCCGTTAGCTGATCGTGCACATGTAGACTTCGCAGCTCACATGTTCGGCCACTTATTTTTAGGGATGCTTGCGCCATTGCTTTTAGCACTCGCTGCACCGATGACACTTATGCTACGAACACTAAGCGTTCCCTTGGCAAGAAGGATTTCAAAGGTTTTAAGAAGTTGGCCATCACGGATATATACCAATCCAGTTGTTGCATCCTTTCTTAATATAGGTGGACTTTGGTTATTATACACTACGGATCTATACTCGCTCATGCATAAGAGTATCCTTTTACATATAATCGTGCATTTCCATGTATTCTTAGCCGGCTACTTATTTACCGTGTCCATGATCTATATTGATCCGATACCTCACCGCACTTCTTTTTTGTACCGGGCAATCGTATTTGTTATTGCCTTAGCTGGACATGGTATTTTATCAAAGTACATCTATGCGAACCCGCCTCACGGAGTGCCCGCAGATCAAGCAGAACTTGGTGGCATGGTTATGTATTATGGTGGGGATATGATTGATATTGTTATTATCTTCATCCTTTGTTTACATTGGTTTAGAGCAACCCGACCTCGAATAAAATTAGCCTAAGGTCTATAGATGAAGATTTGTTTGTCTTAAAGCTTGCATGGAATTACCAATAACCTGTAGTAAATTTCAGCAGATATCATAAAGAGAGTTAAAGGAGTCATCCCATATGCGATTATTATGTTAGTGTTTATTATTGTCTTATCATTTATCCCAGAGATAGCCACCTATCTCGTTGATAATGTGGACTAACATGTTAAAAACATGTTCAATGAAACAAACCTTGAATATGTTTTGTAAAATATTGATGACAGCTCGGTAAAAGTTACCATTAATACTTTTCTCATCCTGCCGCACTATATAATAATGAATGTTTTTAGCTTAGACACATTAACATACACGAAAGGAAAATGTATATGGCAAAAGTTGCGGTAGACTTGATTCCACCTTAAAAGAATTTAAAAAGGAAGGAATACAAGTTGAAGGTGTTGTAGGCGATGTTTCAAAAAGAGAGGATCAATTCCAACTTGTGTCCCAAGCGGCAGAGGCGTTTGGACAGCTTGATGTATTTGTAAATAATGCGGGTATAGAAGTTGTAGGTCCTTTCCTAGACATTGAAGAAAACCAATTAAACAAGGCGTTTTCAGTCAACGTGAATGGTGTAGTTTTTGGCACACAAGCGGCTGCAGAGCAGTTTATAAAGCAAAAAACGAAAGGGAAAGTTATCAATGCTTGTAGTATCGCAGGCCACGAATCGTATGAAATGTTGGCCGTATATTCTGCGACGAAGCATGCCGTCCGTTCCTTCACCCATTCGTCCGCCAAGGAATTAGCTAAGCATAATATCCGAGTAAATGCTTATTGCCCTGGAGTAGCTGATACTTCGATGTGGACCCGTATCGACGAAGAAATGATTAAGTATAATCCGGAAATGAAAAAGGGAGATGCATTTAAAGAGTTCTCTTCTGGTATTTTATTAGGAAGACCGCAAGAACCAGAGGACGTTGCTAACCTTGTGTCTTTCTTAGCATCAGATGACGCTGACTATATTACAGGACAAGCTATTATCACAGATGGCGGTATTGTATTTAGTTAATAAATATCACTTTATCGAACATATGAATGATTATCCAGCAGGTGACGAATCGAGTAATGATTGGTCACCTGCTTGGTTTATCAGGCGTTTTCTATTTTTTCCTTTAACTTTTTTTGTTTCATAATTTTACTTATTGGTACATTCGTATAGAGGAAGAGTCCCATAATCAGCAAACTGAAAAACCATTCGGTTACTTGCCTGTAAATCAGCATTTGATTATACCCATCTACTCCGTACTTTTGTAGCAAGAGTGCCTTTAACCCGGCAAGAGTGAATCCACGAATAACGAATAGCAATTGTATATATTGAAACCACTTGAAAATGCCTTTTTCGAAAAAAGGGGAGTGCTTTGCTTTTTTGGCCAACCTTGCAAGTATACAAAATCTACTGCAAAGTATAATGCTAAAGGCCGTTTTATAAGAAGTGTAAATTTCCATCACCCTTCAACTGATGACCGTATGCATCTTCAATAAATGAAATTACATCCTCGTCAAGATAGACAAATCCAAGATTTTCTTTTTTGGTGCGATAGACTTGATACGCTTTTTTGGCTGTAGCTGCATTTTCACCATACATTTCCTTAGCTATCTCAAACCATTTATTAGCAAGCTGTTGGCCATTTTCAGAGTCAGGGGTTACTTGGTCAGCAATTGCTTGTCGTATATCGCGAAATAAATTGATAAAGTCCGCAACAACTGGTGTATCCTGACCGACTTTTGGCAAGGTATTCAGGATCTGCAATTCTTCATTTGAGAAATATTTTTCTCTTTTCTCGGTAACTTTGCTATTTATAGGCGAGAGGTACTTGAACGTATTAAAAATATCCTCCCAATTTTTATGACCGCCGAGCTCGATGACTTGAATAACACTTTCTAACGTATGTTTGTTCTTTTTTAATTGCTCAATTTTCGATTGAATCAATTCCATTTGCATCTGTAATAATTCCATTGGAGATTTTTCTTGATTCGTTATGATAGCCTTTATTTGTATCAGTGGGAAGCCTATCTCTTTTAATGTCAGTATGTAATAAAGCTGGGTAACTGCCTCTTCGTCATAATAACGATGCCCACCCTCGCTAATTTTAGATGGCTTTAAAATATCCATTTCATCATAATATAGATCGAATACAAATGATCCACCTCCAGTGTTATTCGTATTATACAATATGACGTAACGTAAGATTCAAGAGTTATGTAAAAACTAAAATATTTCAGATGCTGATATATAAGTTTTGAACCGAGGCAAGCAGGATTTTAAATTTTAATGGTGAATTGAATAAGGGGGAGGTGTTTATATGCGCGTGTAGCTGCGATTTATGATATTCATGCGAACTATTCTGCATTAAAAGCAGTTCTGCAAGAGATTAGAAATTCAAATGTTGATCAAGTGATAGTCGGTGGGGATTTAGCTTGGAGGCCTGAACCACGGCAAGTCATGGATCTGCTAATGGATTATAAAGACGAGTTTGTTTTTATTAGAGGCAATGTTGATCGTGAAGTTTCTTACCGTTATGGAAAAGAAAAAGGGTTAGACGATTTAACAGCAGCATTAAATCATTGGTGCGCAGATCAATTAACCGAAGAACAATTACAATTCCTTCAAAATTTACCCGAAAAAACAACGATGACAATTGATGGCTTAGGAGAAATCTTATTTGTACACGGATCACCCCGCAGTGATGAAGAAGCGATTCGAATACAACCTACTGAAGAGGAAATTAGACCAATGGTTGAGAAGGTACGACAAGATATTATCGTTTGCGGGTCATACGCATATTCAGTTTGATCGCATGGTTGCCGGTAAACGAATTATAAATGCAGGTAGTGTTGGATTGCAGAGCAGGGCTGCCGGAGCTTGTTGGGCATTACTTGGGCCTGACGTTGAATTAAAAGTCACGCCTTACGATACAAAAGCCGCCTCCGAAAGAATTCTCAAATCCAATGCTCCTTATAAAGAAGATTTTGCTGATCATTATTTAAACCCACCTTATGAGGGACCTTAGCCAATCTTAATTGCTAAGGGATAGATACATACCTTAGAAAGCGCGGAACTTTTACTAGATTTTCAAAACAACCCTTCTATGTACAGAACGATATATTCTGAAATGAATAATTGGAAGAGGGATGCAGATGTTATTAAGTATTTAGGAAAGTTCCCGCAAGCTCCTCTCGTTGTTATTGGACGGGATAAAGCGTACAACATTAAATTAGGAATGATGGAGGGTATACTGGAAGCGGAATTACGTTTATTGGAGGGGAAGTGGCAAGAACTTATTATGCAGCAAGCTAAACTGAGCAAGAACAGTGAATTAATATTTGCAAAGGATGCAAGCCATATGATTCATCTTGATAGACCAGATGTAATAATTGGAGCAATCCATAAACTTTTATCATGGATTGAAGTAAGATAGTAAAATGATGTTAGGGGTTTTACAATGAGTAATGATTGGAAATCGTGTCCTACTGAAATAAAGGTATTTATCTTTAATTTGAAAGAGAGGATTAAAGAAATTATAGATGATAACTTTGTAGGATTTTATATACACGGTTCTTTAGCGATGGGAGGGTTTAACCCTAAGCGTAGTGATATCGATATTTTGGTTGTTATGGAAAAACCTCTAAAACTTGAAGAAAAAAGAAGTTTAGCACAGTTTTTTCTAGACTATTCTTCTTCACCGTATCCGATTGAAGTAAGTTTCCTAAGTAAGAAACAATTAATGGATTGGCAGCACCCTTGCCCATTTGAATTCCACTATAGCGAGCATTGGAGAGAGCGATATGAAAATGATTTGTTTCAAGGGACATATCAATATATTAATGAAGTTATTCAAACGGACCCAGATTTAGCAGCTCATATAACCATTACGAACTACAGGGGAATATGTATAGAAGGAAAACCTATTGATGAAGTATTTCCTAAAGTCCCACTGGATGATTATTTATCGTCCATAATGGGGGATTATCTGGAATGTATAGAAAACATTGCAGAAGATCCGATTTATTGTTCATTAAATATGTTGAGGGTGCTTTGGTTTCTAGATGAAGGAGTTATTTCCTCAAAGCAAGAGGCAGGGGATTGGGGACAAAGAAATTTACCGATGAAATTAAGAAATACAGTGAAGAAAGCTGCTGAAAATTATGCGGATGGGAAAGATGGCTGGTCTTTTGAAAAGTTTGAACTTTTGTTGCTGAGGGACTATATCGCTGGAAAGGTGCAAGAGCTGCTCAAAAAAATGAAAACCCCTTGACATGAAATGGATCTCATAAACTAAATTTAAATTGAAAAGCAGCCCGTGATGATTTTAGTAATGGAGCGAAATCTTTTGTGAGTGTAGCCTGGTATGGGGCATGATCACATATGAGTTGTTGTCTTTTTACTAAGTTTAACCCGGGCTGCTTTTTAGAGACTTAAACGGCCACTCTTTCTATCAATTCAACGGAAACCTCCTTTTAAAAAAACACATTGTAGATTCCCGCTTCTTACATTAGAATACCTTGAACAATAAGACCGAGCACTAATCCAAGAAAGATAGAGGACAATGTCCCTAACAAGAAATATTCCGCCCAGTTGCGATCATCTAACTGTTTGAAGCGGGCGATGGATTTAGCCGCAATGATAAAAGCGATGGATGGGTAAGCGCCTATCACAGTAAGTAGTATAACAAGTAATCTTTCTATATAACCGATTAGCTTTCCTCGAGAGCGGGACGGGGAAGAGTAGGTGAAATAGTGATATTCTCCTGTAAAACTATTTTCCGTATTCGGTTGATTCCTTTCTTGTACATCAATCATTCTATTACGTAATGTTAATTCCCCTTCAAAGTTCGCGAATTCCGATGGCAAAGAACCAACAATGTATTTCACAATATGTCCACTTACGCTTGTGGCCAGAATATAAATTATAATAATAAACAAAACCGTATTAACAGGATGTAAACTGCTTGTCCCAGATAACTCTATCAAACTTGCAGTCATATCCGCAAAACTAATTTGAAAGAAGAGTATACAGGATAACAGTATGATTGCTGCATGTAACGCTTGGTCCACCAAGAAAAAAACCAGCTGTTTCATATTATCTGCTCGTGTGCTTTTTACAGAGTCTATTAGTTTTATTTTCAATAAATCAATTAATAGGTGCGTAATAATAATAAAAGATAGAGGCAGTATAAAATAGTGAATGATATGTTTAAATTCAAATTGATATGCCCAAATAATCGCAAGTGCTATTCCTGAGACTAGTAAATGATGGAGCAAATGTTTCTTTAAGTACTTTAATTTATCCTTAACCATTTGATCTGTCTGCAGCCAGAAATCAGCAATTAAATGGGCGAGGAACAACAATAATACAATCATTAAACTCACCTCTCTTTAGGTAAATATACTTGAAGACGGTTGTTTATATTTTGTCTAATGTTGAGTTGGAGTTCTTCAGTTTGATTATTAACTGGTCCCATCTCCAATGAATTTAACACATCTACAATATTATAAAATGTATCTAAAATGACATCCGCCTTGCCATTTTTCATATGACTCGATATAGTGGATTTCGTTCTGCCAAGATATTCGCTGACTTTGTTTTGTTGACCAAGCATTAAATATAATGAACAGACAAGGGACTGTATCTCCGTTTGTTCGTTTATTTGCTCTTGTTTTAAAGATAAACTTGTATTTAATAATGTAGCGAACTCCCTACTGTAAACTTCGAACCCGCTTGCGTCTTTTCGCGGGGCTAACTCAAAGCGAAATTGCATTCTCTTTTGCTGATTTTTAAGGAAATCATTAGCTAATCTAGACTGCTTCATTAATGGATGTATCCACGTTTCGATGTTTATATCATTTAAATTTCCTTCAATATTGCCAAATGAGAGACCGAAATATGGGGGATGGTCTGTGTATTTCCAAATACGACTTAAATAGAAAGCGAGTATATAAGTAGATGCAAATCCATTACTTACAACGACTAATTCATCACCAGCTCGGTGTGCGACTTTTGTTGTTGTAATATATTGTGTCCAGTAAGCGATGCTGATCTGCAAATCCTGGAGGTAATCACTCAACTCATTGCCGATATCTTCCTTGGAAGAATTACTTACGTCCATGATGAAAACTGAAACTTGATTTCCCATGAATAATCAGCTCCTTTTTCTTTTACTTGCACAGAAGTTCGTTTATATAATCGAACATACCATGAGTTTGATTGTTTAGTCAAACCTTCTAAAAGTTAGATCTTTTAATCTAACAAATTTGTACTCGTAAAGAATGCTAGCTTGCTTTCAAATGTTTATGGACTGGTCTAAATGAATGGTATGAAAATCTCGGTATTGTATATAAGCTTGCGGAGCTTCCATCGTTTAATTAGATAATTGGAAGAGCAGAGGTATTTAGGCGAAAAACTAGTTAGGGAGATGATCTAGAAAATGCTAAAATCAAATAGACTTCAGTTTCGAAAGATGGTGGAAAGTGACATTGAGAAATATCACTCATGGAGAAATGATTTTGATGTTATGAAAACAACAAGTCCATCGCTTGATTTATACTCTTTTGATGAAACAAGAAATTTTGTGGAAAATGTTATTCTCAACTCAACATCTTCCAGGAGCTATATAATCGAGGAGAGAGAAGGGAAGAGGGCAATAGGAGTAACATCACTGATAAATATTGATACAAAAAATAGAAATGCGGAATGTATCATTGATATTGGTGAAAAGGATTATTGGGGAATAACTTCATTAAAGTATGCACTAAGTCAAAATAAATATAGTAGGGTGTAATTAACAAATCGCGAATATATTAGAGTACATCCAGGAGTTCAAGTGAAGATACTGGATAAAATATAAACCTTTATCATCCAGTATCTTTATTAGAGGGGCTATCTAGAAGGTTTTTTCGTTATATGTTCGTTTCCAAGTTTAAAAAATTGCTAACTTCTTTTACATAATCTGTAAGTGGATAAGCTTTATATAAACGGCTCGATAATCGGATCGGATCTCCAAAAAAATACCTCTCATATTGGGTCTGCCTCGTTCCAAATGAACTCATTGTCAGATCCCAGGCCAACCTAAATATTTTCACACGATCCTCAGCATTCTTGGTTGCTGCTTGAAGGTACTGATTAAGATCGGTTTTAATAGGGGAGCTGAATGCATTTTCTGTAGGTAGACCAACCAGTCCGCTTAATAGCTCCCATCCTAACACTCCCATATCCATTTACTTTTATAATGTGAATTCATTTATACTATATTATTATATTAGTCGGTATGTTTGCCTATTCCATTACTTAAGCTCCATGCTTGGTTCATCTATTTAAAACCGGGTTTTATTTTTTTGATAAGAATGAATGAATATAACCACAGGAATTTACTCAGTTATGAGAAAATAAAAACATTCTTTCCATTAAAAAGACCCACTTTTATTTTGTCTAAAAAATGACATTTTCTGTTTATAAAGGAAACGAGCTGTTTTCTATATTGCTCTTTACAACTATTTTTCTTATGATTAGTGTAAGGGATTTTATATAGGAGTGGAAAACATATGAATAATGGTATCAACAATGCTAAACAGCGAAATTATAATCCGCTGATTTGGTTACTATCCATCTTGGTTGTGGGAGTTATTGTGGCAACGTATTTCTTGCCGGAAATCCCAGGTGGTACAATATGGGGAATTGAATTAACGGTATTGCCGATGCTGAATGCTATATTCAACAGCTTTACCTTTGTTTTTTTATTGATTGCGTTAGCCATGATTAAAAAGAATAACATTAAATTACATCGCAGATTTATCATCGCTGCATTTGTAACAACCTTTTTATTCTGTATCTCGTACTTAACGTATCATTCTATGGCTGCATCTACCAGCTACGGTGGAGATGGCCCGCTAATGTACATTTATTATTTTATACTTATCACACACATTATTCTTGCCGCATTAATCGTGCCGCTTGCATTAATCACACTCGGGAGAGGCTTGAATATGCAAGTGGAAAAGCATAAGAAAATTGCACGCTGGACAATGCCACTCTGGTTGTATGTAAGCCTTACTGGGGTATTGGTATACTTCATGATTTCACCATACTACTAGGCAAAATTCATGCCATAAAAAGGAAAATGGGAAACCAGATTTTTCATGGTTTCCTTTTTTTATAGCACGCTATACTTTGAATAAGAATGATAAGGATTTTACTGCAAGATATGTTTTTAGGAGGAAGAAAATTGTCAGCGATAACAATCGTTAAAGCTCTAAATAATAATGTCGTCATGGCCGAACACCCCGGAGAGGGAGAGGTCATTGTAATAGGGAAAGGAATTGGCTTTAATCGAAAAGAGGGTGATTCCCTCTCGGCGGCACAAGCGGAAAAACTATTTGTATTAAAAAATGAAAAAGAACAAGAACAATATAAAAAGTTGCTGCCGCAAATTGATGAAACCTGGCAAAGTGCGATTATCGAAGCTATTGGCCATATTAGTGAACGTGTGTCAGGCAAGTTAAATGAACACATCCATATCGGTTTAACGGATCACCTTTTGCTTGCGATGGAGCGTGTGCGCCAAGGACATACAATTGTCAATCCGTTTTTAACCGAAACAATCGCACTATATCCATTCGAGCAGGAACTAGCAAAAAAAGCTGTCGAAATAATTGGAGATAAGACAGGCATTTATTTGCCAAAGGATGAAATCGGGTTCATTACGCTTCATATACATAGCGCATTAATGAATAAGGATTTAGGAGAGATAAATAGACATTCACAGCTTGTTACAAACTTAATTCATATTATTGAGAGTGACTTTGAACTTATTCTCGACAAGGAAAGCCTAGATTATATGCGACTTGTCCGACATTTGCGATTTACGATTGAACGTGTCGTACAGGGAGAAAAAGTGAAAGAACCAGAAAAGATCGCACAGCTATTGAAATATGAATATCCATTATGTTATAATCTGTCTTGGAAGCTAATAAAAGTTATGCAAGAGTTTTTGAAGAAAAAGGTATATGACGCTGAAGCGGTTTATTTAACTATGCATCTTCAACGTTTAAAAAAATATGAATAGCAATTATATCTATACGTGTTACTGGATAGGCAGGCATAAGTATGGAAGATAATTGAAAAGACTTCACATGGGAATTCCCATGCTTCTTTTCGATATCTTCTAAACTTATGCCTGTTTTTTTATTTCATTTTTATTAGCTTAAATAAAAATAAGTGGAGGAATAGGAAGATGTGGAAAAAGTTTTTTGGTGTTTTACAGAAACTTGGTAAAGCATTGATGCTTCCGGTGGCGATGCTGCCAGCAGCTGGTTTACTGTTAGGATTAGGAAATGCGGCGCAACAGGATGCGATGTTACAGCTTTTACCGTTTCTTGATGCGGATTGGATACAATTAAGTGCTCGCGTGATGGAAGATGCAGGGAATATTATTTTTGCTAACCTGGCACTTATCTTCGCAGTCGGAGTTGCAATTGGACTTGCAGGTGACGGTGCAGCAGCACTTGCTGCGTTAGTCGGATACTTGGTAATGAATCAGGTGATGGGATCATGGTTAGGTCTATCTGCTGAAACGGTTGCATCAGAACCAGGATTTGCAAGTGTACTAGGAATCCCGACATTACAAACAGGGGTATTTGGCGGGATTATTATCGGTTTAATAGCGGCTTATGCTTATAATCGTTACCACGATATTGAAATGCCGTCCTTCTTAGGATTCTTTGCTGGTAAACGATTCGTTCCGATTATGACAGCAGCCCTTTCATTCATTGCAGGGTTGTTGATGTTGCTTGTTTGGCCTCCGGTTCAAGATGCAATGAACAGTGCATCACTATGGCTAATTGAAGAAGGAACATATATCGCAGTTTTTGCATTTGGGTTTATTAAACGTTTATTGATTCCGTTTGGTTTGCATCATATATTCCATGCGCCATTCTGGTATGAATTTGGAACATATACAACGGCTGCTGGAGAGATCGTAAGAGGGGATATGACAATTTTCTTTGCACAGCTAAGAGATGGTGTTGAAATAACTGCCGGTAATTTCATGGCTGGTGAGTTCCCAATCATGATGTTTGGACTTCCAGCTGCAGCACTAGCAATGTACCATACAGCACGCCCGGAAAGAAAGAAACTGGTTGCTGGTTTACTCGCTTCAGGTGCGTTAACTTCTTTCCTAACGGGAATTACGGAACCACTTGAATTCTCATTCATGTTCTTGTCACCAGTCCTATTTCTAATTCATGCGGTACTTGATGGATTATCTTTTGTGCTTATGACGTTTTTAAGTGTTAATATTGGTTATACCTTCTCTGGTGGGGGAATAGACTTCTTCTTATTCGGAATCTTGCCAGGCCAAGAACCTTGGTGGTTAGCCGTTATTGCAGGTCTTGTGTTTGCCGTGATTTATTACGTGATTTTCCGTTTTATGATTCAGAAATTTAATCTCAAGACACCTGGACGTGAAGCGGATAATGGCGAAGATGGGGATGAAGCTACTGGTAATGATCAAAATAGTTTACCTACCCAGGTACTTGAAGCAATGGGTGGAAAAGAGAATATTGCCCATTTGGATGCATGTATTACAAGACTTCGCGTATCTGTTAACAATCAAAGTGAAGTCGACAAAGAACGTTTGAAAAAGCTTGGTGCTTCAGGTGTATTAGAAGTTGGAGAGAATATACAAGCTATCTTTGGTCCACGTTCAGAGATTATTAAAGGTCAAATGCAAGATATTATGGCAGGTAAAACACCGCGAGTAGAAGAAGAACAAAAGAAAACAGACACTGGCTCGACTAGCCCTGTTCAGAATGATTCATTTGTTTCTCCAATGACGGGTGAAGTCAAACCGATCACCGACGTACCTGACCCTGTATTTGCAGGGAAAATGATGGGGGACGGATTTGCCATTCTACCAACTCACGGTACAATCGTTTCGCCGGTGAACGGGAAAATTGTCAACCTGTTCCCAACAAAACATGCAATTGGTATTGAATCCGATTCTGGATGTGAAATATTGATTCACTTTGGAATCGATACAGTGAAGTTGGAAGGTAAAGGCTTTGAAGCGCTTGTCGCGCAAGATGATGAAGTCAAAGTAGGACAGCCTTTATTAAATGTTGACTTAAATTATGTAAAAGAAAATGCACCATCGATTATAACGCCAATCATTTTTACAAACCTAAAAGACGGTGAAACAGTAAGTTTAACAAAACAAGGTAATGTAGAAATTGGTGATGAGGAAATTATTGAGATTCAGTAATACGTATGAGAACCCCACTTTGTAGTTGATGGCAAAGTGGGGTTTTTTGCATGAGCAGATGGTTATGGTGCGCAATTCCTGAGTGGCGTGCGAGTTTGTACGGTAATGGTGCACAATTAATGGGATAAAATATTTAAACCCTGAAGGACTTGAAATGAAGAATTACAGGAAGCAGTTGTATTAAAACAAATAATAAATAACAATAACGTATTAAATGAGGATATCCACTCAATTAAACTGTATAATGAGCAATTAATAAAATTAATATCTAACTTGCACAAGGATTCTATTTCCTATAAAATAATAATTGTCAAAATCTTGTCATTCTAGAGAGAGGAGTGTTCCCCCATGAAGAAAAAATCACTTGAGTTTTTACCTATTGTATATGGATACTCCACTGCTGTTTTTCTAGAAGTCTCTTTCTAAGGGTAGTATGTCTAAATTTGATCTCCTGGAGAAACGGCAGAAGAAACTTCTAAATGATGAGGTGAATAAATGGAAAACGAAAAAATTACGAGAAAAAACCCACCCAATATGCCTGTACCAATCGGTAATTACAGTCATATTACAAAAATTCCAAAGAATGCAGAGTTTTTTATATTCAGAGTGGGAACAATTATTTAGCAAAAATTATCCGGCAATGACGATTGGAAATATTACTGAATTAGGTTTACCTGAAATGAAAATTGAAATTGAAATTTGGGCAGCTAAAGTATAAAATTCAAACACACTTCACCACAACCATGGAACTCCTGAAACCAAGCGATTCCATGGTTTTTATTACGATCTGCGTGATTATATTTCTAGTGATGAAATTGAATGGGGAAGATGTAGAAAACTTGGATTTTACAGACAGCGTATGTTAATAATGTTCTAAATGAAAAAGTGGATAATAAGGTAAATATCAAAAAGAGGGATAAGAATGGGGGATCTTAACAGATTAGAACCAGTTAAAGCTGCACAAAAATTTATCAAAAATTATTTTCCATATTGCGATGGAGCTTTATTAGCAGGAAGTGTCGTTCGTGACGAAGCAACAAAAACATCGGATCTTGATATCATAATATTTGATAAAACATATAGCTCTTCTTATAGGGAGTCAGTAATTGAGTACGATTGGCCGATAGAAGTGTTTGTACATAACCTGAATTCTTATCAAGAATACTTTGCTAGTGATTATAAACGCGCTAGACCATCACTGCCACGAATGGTTTCAGAAGGTATCATACTTAAAGATAAGGGGGTGATTAACTCCATCAAAAGGGAAGCAAAAGAATTATTATCGAAAGGTCCGGAAAAGTGGTCAACTGAGATAATCAATACGAAGCGATACTTTATTACGGACACCCTTGATGATTTTATTGGTTGTAATAATAGAGCAGAAGGAATTTTCATTGCTAATACGCTCGCAGAACTTGTTAGTGAATTTGTATTACGAACTAATAATAAGTGGCTTGGTGCTTCTAAATGGATAGTACGTTCATTAAGAGAATACGATACAAACTTTGCCGAGCAATTTGTTGAAGCATTTGATATATTTTATAGAAGTAGTTCAAAAGATAAAGTAATTAAGTTAGTTGATGAAATTTTGAAACCCTATGGAGGACGGTTATTCGATGGTTTTTCTTTAGGTAAAAAATAACCGCCATTAAACAAATAAGCGCTTTAGAAGACCTTGATGGTAATGAGGATTTGGAAGATATTTTAGATTGTTGTGGATGGATAATGAAAATTATAGTTAGGGCTGGACTTGCCCTTGTGATAGATAGAGAAAATCAATATACAAGAGACCTGTACCCAGCATATAAAATATTTTCTAAACATTATCCAGAGAAGGAAGCTCAAATGAAACAAGCACTTAAATATGCTATTGAGCCAGTTATAAATGCTGATGATGTCATTGCCTTTTTAGATGATTTTGGAAATTGGATGATACTAGAATCGAAAAATGGTTAAAAGCTCATAATCCTAAAAAAGTAAAAAATTTGCAGCTATTAAATGAAGATGATCTTACTGCTGACTGCTAAAAGGAGGACTTTATTTGTTTCTTAAAGATGTTTTGTCCCAAACCTTTTTGGCTTTTGCTGAAAAGGAATGTAAGGGATCTAGCTTATTATACGAACATTTGTCCATTAAAATTGCCGCAGATGATGACCTTCTTGAAGTATGTAGTCACGCACGAGAAGGGCAACCTATTCCCAACCTCTTTTTTGGTGCAGTGCACTATCTCTTATTAAAAGGAACGGAACATCCATTAAAAGAGTATTTTCCGAGTATCGTAGGTAATACAAAATCATATAAAGGATCATTTGAATTCTTGAAGGATTTTTGCTTTAAATATCGACAAGAAATGGAGTCAATTCTTAAAACTAGGCTTGTTCAAACAAATGAAGTAAGGAGATGTGCTTATCTTTATCCTGTTTTTTGTACGGTTTACGAGAAAGCAAGGAAACCATTAGCACTAGTCGAAATCGGAACAAGTGCGGGATTACAGCTTCTTTGGGATAAATATTCCTATTCATACGGGACAAATAATATTTATGGTGACAAAGATTCAAAACTTACTATTACAGCAGAAATAAGTGGAGAAAACATTCCAAACCTGCGTGTCACACCGCCGCCGGTCTCTACTAGAATCGGATTTGATTTAAATACAATTGATCTAAATGATGAGGAAGAGAAATTATGGCTTAAATCCTTAATATGGCCCGAGCATAGAGAGAGGTTGTTTATGTTTGAAGAAGCTGCAGGTTACATGAAGGAATATCCTGTACGCTTGGTGGATGGAGATGGAATAAGTTTATTATCCAAATATGTTGAAGAGGTCCCGGAAGACAATGTGATTTGCATTTTTCATACTCACGTAGCTAACCAAATACCAAAAGAAAAAAATGATCAATTATTGCAAACCATTGAAACTATTGGTAAGAAAAGAGATGTATTCCATATCTACAATAACATTCAAGATAAATACTTACATCTAGATTATTATTTGGATGGTGTTGAGTATCGAAATACGATTGCGAAAACCGATGGGCACGGTAGGTGGTTTGAATGGTTATTGAAAAATGAAATGTAGTAGAAATTTAGAATTCGACGTCTTTATAACGTGCTTATATAACGAACAAATAAAGTTATGAATGAGAAAATCATCGGGGTTATAAACTTTATAACGAACAAAAGGGATATAAAGCTAAATATATGAAAAGTAAACGAGGGGGTGGTTAAAGTGAAAATACTTGAAACGAAGAGACTGTATTTAAGGGAAATGGTTTTAGAAGATATAGAAGAGTTATCAAAGGTTCTTTCTGACCCTAAATCGATGCAACACTACCCAGAGGCATTTAGCAAAGACAAGGTGGGAAAATGGATTCAATGGAATATTGATAACTATAATAAATATAACCATGGATTATGGGCTGTAATCTTAAAAGGTGGAGAAAATTTCATTGGAGATTGTGGAATTACCATGCAAATAATTGAAAAAGAAACAGTACCGGAGCTTGGATTTCATATTATAAAGGACTATTGGAATAAAGGATATGCAACAGAAGCCGCACTTGCATGTAAGGAGTATGCGTTTAGGGTATTAAATTATCCCAAGCTTTTTTCGTATACTACAGCTCAAAATATTCCATCGCAAAAGGTAGCGGAAAAAATAGGGATGCAGAAATATAAGGTATTTGAAAAAAATGGAGAAAAACAAATTGCTCAAGTAGCCGTTAATACTTTGAATCAGTAAATTTGCTCAAATAGGATATTTAAATGCATGTAGCATCTATCTAAGATATTCATGCAAACTGTTCGGCATTTAAATGGGAGATGAACATATGAATATTAATTCTATATCAATTAGAAAAATGAAACATACTGATTATGAGGTAATGGCTCAATGGCTAAGTACAAAAGAGGTTTTAGAATTCTATGGGGATGCGAATTCTCCATTTACATTGCAACAAGTTAAGAATAAATATGAACCAAGAGTGAATGGTGATATACCTGTAATTCCTTATATCGTTGAGTTAGACAACACTCCCATTGGTTTTATGCAACAATATAAATTAAATGAGGAAAAACAAAAAGAATTTGGATATCCTAAACATTCAACTGTTTATGGAATTGATCAAGATGTAGATATGATTATTTTAGACCCTGCTGTTTCCAATGTTAGGGCAATAAGGTGTTATGAAAAATGCGGATTCAGAAAGATTAAAAAAATTAATAGGGGATTATTTTGAGTTCTACTGCTAATTTGCCTCTAACAGACGTTGAAAAAGCCAAGCTTAGAAAAGCTAAAGTAAAGATTATGGAGTTACATACTTTTGAGAAAGAACATATAGCAGAGATGTTAGACGTTTCGCTTGAAAGAGCTAAGATTTTAAAGGGATTAGCAGACTTAAAGCGCGTTCCTTCGATTGGTTTTTAACTAGCTGAAAAACTAGTTTTTCAATTGGGATTTTCTTCATTATTGGAAGTCAAGGAAAGAAACGGTGCCAAGCTCTTTGATGAATTAGAGCAAAAGTTAGGCGTGTGGACTGATAGTTGTGTTGAAGATCAAATACGCTGCGTAATTCACTTTGCTAAAAATCCTCAGAGTAAAAAACAATGGTTTGATTTTACAGAAGAACGTAAGACTTTTTAGCAATTTACGCTGTTGCTCATTCAATTGAATATACTTGTGCGTGTATTGATATTAAACCATCAACGGTATAGAGATGGATTAACAATGATAAATTATTTAAATATAACTTTAATGTCGTATCAGAGAAACAAGGGGAATAGATATTAGTTTTACTTCATATCTTTTTTCCTCCTCTAGTTAACATAATATAAATTATGAGAAGCTACATTAAAAACAGCATTTATTATCTCAATAACAAAGTATACTCTTGATAGTGAGATATTTTAACAAAAACTACGAAATGTACTTAAATCAAAAAACCATGCAAATGATATGCACGGCTTTTTTGTGTAAAACGATTTAAATACAATTGTTTTTCTTATCTGTCCTCATAGAACTGGCGATTGAGTGTAATATACTCAGATTCTGATTCCGGAACTTCATCCTCAATGAAAATCGCTTCCACCGGACAAACTGCTTCACAGGCTCCACAATCTATACAAATATCTGGATCGATATAAAACATATCTTCGCCTTCTTCAATACAATCAACTGGACAAACTTCAACACATTCGCCAGCTTTTTCAGTTTTACATGGTGATGTAATTACAAATGCCAAATCGAACGCCTCCTTTAGCAGCTAAGTTTTACCACGTTAATTATACATGAACCCTTGCTAACGAACAAAGATTATTAGAGTTTAAACAACTCTAGGCCTTTTTGAAATTAAATTTCTTTAAAATAATCCTTTAAAAATCCACCAACTCGGTTGCTATTGTCGATAATGAAGTAAAACTCGTCTGTTTCATTGATTACATCATAAACTTTTCCCGCGGTTAATTTATTATGGACAACGAATTTTGCTGCATTTGTATGAACGCACTCAATTTGTTTAATTGCTGCTCTTTTTTCCCAATCTAAATGAATCATATTCTACTCCTTCTTAGTTTACATAATAAAGTTATCGTAAATTTGTGGTTTTTACTCATTGAATAAATGTAAATACTGACCGTATCCTTCTTCTTTCATCTTCTCTTTAGGTATAAAACGCATTGCTGCGGAATTAATACAATATCGTAATCCGCCTGCCTCGGCCGGCCCATCTTCAAAAACATGTCCTAAATGGGAATCAGCAGAGCCGCTTCTCACTTCTGTACGGATCATGCCATGGGATGTATCCATATTTTCTTTTATTTCATATTGGTCAATCGGTCGTGTAAAGCTTGGCCAACCGCAATTTGCATCGTACTGATCTTTCGACGAGAATAACGGTTTTCCGGATATGATGTCTACATATATTCCATCTTTAAAATTATTCCAGTACTCATTTTTAAATGGCAACTCCGTACCATTTTCCTGAGTTACATGATACTGTAATGGTGTTAATTTTTTCTTTAATTCCTCTTTGTCATACGTTTCTTTCCAATTGTTATTAATAAAATCTTCTCTTCCTGAACCTTTTTTGTATAAACGATAGTGGAACGACTGTTTCTTATAATAATCCTGGTGTTCTTCTTCTGCCGGATAGAACGTCTTAGCTGGAAGTATCTTTGTTACAATCGGCTTGGAGAATTTCCCACTTGCCTCAAGCGCCTGTTTTGATTCTTCCGCAATCGCCCTTTGTTCTTCATTGTGATAGAAGATTGCTGTTTGATACGATTCCCCTCTATCATTGAATTGTCCACCTGGATCAGTCGGGTCAATCTGTTGCCAGTACGTTTCTACAAGTTCTTTGTATGGCATCAATGCAGGGTCAAATGTAATTTCAACTGCTTCGACATGCCCTGTTGTATTGGAACATACTTGTTCATAGGTAGGGTTTTCTACATGACCACCTGTATATCCTGAAACGACACGTTCAATACCCGGGCGGCTGTCAAAGGGTTCAACCATGCACCAAAAACAGCCGCCGGCAAACGTAGCTTTTTCTAAAGAATTAGACATGAATTATTCCTCCAGTGCTCTAGTGATAATATCTATTTTTCCGTTTTTTTATTTAAAATGCAAGTATACTGCATATTTTTCATATATAAAGCTTTGGAGTTGATAAACCAGTTCTCTTTTCCACTTTCTTCTCTACCTTTTCCGTTGCTATATCTTTTTCTTTTTCATTTCCTTTTTCTTCACCTGTACCCTCTGCTTCCTTTTTTTCCTCCCCTTCCTCCTCTTCGGGGTCATCGATATTTTTAAAGGCTTTTACCATCCGATACATGGCTGGTAAATTTTTTAACATTGGCCCGTACTCCTTAATAATTGGTGTCGTCGTTTCTACGACTCTTAAAACCTGCTGTATATTATTCAGTATACCCGAAAAACCACTAATACCTTTACTGATTTGAGGATTATTTAATAAATTTCCCGAAGTTAGTTGCTGCAAGCTTACTGGAAAACGGCTGCGTCGCACTGGAGGTTGTGGGGGATTTCCAAACAAAAAGGAATTCATTCCTTGAGGTGGTTGTTGCCTATAATGGTAATTCAGGTTTCTTTGTCTTGGTCCGAGCATCTTCTCACCCCTGCCTTCTATTGCTTACTTTTATAATGTACGTAACACCTGATGAAAAAGTGTAGGCAATATATTATTTCCCGGGCAAGCGCAGGAATCAGCATAAAATTGCATGTTTGCAGTGTTTTCTTCGGTTTCTTTGACGAATCCTGTCAAATAAATTTCAAACAAACGTTTGATTTAATATATTCTGTCCATCCACACTGTATTTACCATTGAGCGCAAACGAATCAAAAAAGAGGATGGAACTGTTCTGCACCTTCCTCTTCCGTTCCCTTACAAAAAATTGCATTAAAAAATGAGGCTGATCATTCCCTAGCCTCATTTTTATCTATTATGATATAAATCCCATACTTCATCAAACGTGCGAAGTGCGCCTGGAAATGGACTATTCCACTCCAGGTAATCACTTATTTCATTGTAATCATCCGAATGCTTTGGGAAATCGTGCTCTCGAAAAACCCACTCGGCCAACTTACATTTGTCATCGGGAACTTTCATCCCGCGGAAAGTCATCAAATGCTGATAAAATGTCTTCAAGAAAACACCTCAATCTATTCTTCTCATCAGGTTGATGAATCATTTTGGTTCATAAATTCCTCATGTTTTTTTAACTTTCTCTTATACACTATCTTAGATAACTGCACGCCTATTTCGTAAAGAAGAATTAATGGGACGGCTACAACGAGCTGTAAAACAAAGTCAGGAGGTGTGATTAACACTCCAATTATGATCAAGCCGAAATATGCATATTTTCTATTTTTAATCATGAAGTCTGGAGTAAGTATGCCTAGACTCGTTAAAAACATAACAATAATCGGTAATTCAAACAGTAAAGCAAATGGTACTGTAACTCGAAATAGGAATGAAAAATAGCGATCGACTGTAAACATAATATTAAACATTCCGTCGTTCAACGATAACAGGAATGGCATGATCAGTTCTACGAAAACAAAATAGCCAAAGATGAGTCCACCAATAAATAAAAGAAATACTACCGGTATATAACCGATTGTCGCTTTTCTTTCGTGTGGAAGTAAACCAGGCTTAACAAAGGCCCAAATTTGATACGTAAGAAGTGGAATGGTTCCAACAATCGCAACCAGCCCTGCCATGGAGAAATAAATCCAAATAATTTCTGTTGGACTAATTGCCGTTAATTCCAAGTCTATATCGTTAACAAAAAACCAATAAATATCTCTAATGTAGATAAATCCGACAATGAAGAAACCGATAAAGAAAAGCGCGGTAACGATTAATCGGTTACGCAGTTCAGAAAGATGGTCAACGAGATTCATCTCTTTTTCTTCAATTTGACCTTTTTTAGCCATTTAAGAAACACCCCTAATCGAAAAAACACATAAAAGAAGATGTAAGGTAAAATAGAAACTTACATCTTCTTTTATCCGAAATTATTTTTTGAATTGGAATAATGTATTACTGTTTATTATTCTCTTCATCTTCAGTTTCAGTTAATCCCTTTGTTGCATTCTTAAATTCTTTCAGTGAATGCCCAAAAGCTTTACCAATTTCCGGAAGTTTATTTGGGCCAAATACAATAAGAGCAACAATTAAAATTAATATTAATCCAGGGATTCCGATATTACTTAGCATGTTCCTTCACCCCATTTATTTGGACTTGGTGTCATCATTCACAATGGATTTAACTTCTTTTATTTCATCTGTAACACCGCTAGTTAAATCATTTGTGGACTTCTTAAATTCCCGTAACGTATCACCAGCAGCCTTACCAATTTGTGGAAGTTTATCTGGTCCGAAAACAATAAGAGCAACAATCAGAATAAGAATTAATCCTGGAAACCCTATATTTGCCAGCATGTTTATCATCTCCGTTTTAAGTATAAGTCTATGATGCTAACCATTAGTATATAGCATTAGAAGAATCTGTACAAGTTCTATTCCTTATTCTTCCGTTCATAAACAAGATAATAATAATCATAAGGGTTCTTTTCATCTTTCTTCCCTTTCGTTTTCCCGGTTAATTCCCATTCATCTAAGGAAATGGATGGGAAGAACGTATCTCCTGCAAAATCTTCATCAATCCATGTAATGTATAACCGGTCAGCAAAAGGAAGTACTTGCTTAAAAATATCTCCTCCACCAATCACAAAATATTCTTCTTGCGGATTGTCATCATTCCATGTTTTGATTGGTTCCAAGTCATGGATCACTTCGACTTCTTCTGGAAATTCATAGTTCCCTCTTGTAAGGACAACATGCTTCCGATTCGGTAAGACGCGACCAATCGATTCAAATGTTTTTCTCCCCATAATGATCGTGTGACCTGTCGTTGTTTCTTTGAAATAACGTAGATCATCCGGCAAATGCCAAGGTAAATCATTGTCGGACCCAATTACATGATTACGGTCCATTGCTACGAGTAAGGAAATCATCGTTAACTCCTCCTTTCTATACAGCAATCGGAGCTCTAATAGCTGGATGCGGATTATAGTCAATTAATTCAAAATCGGATAGTTCAAAATCAAATACCGATTGCTTGTCCGTATTCAATTTCAATTTCGGTAACGGACGTACCTCCCTTTTGAGTTGAGTCTTCACTTGTTCCAGATGGTTGGAATAAATATGAGCATCTCCAATCGTATGGACGAATTCTCCTACTTCCAAATCGCATTCATGGGCAATCAAATGCGTCAAGAGCGCATAACTAGCGATATTAAATGGTACACCTAGGAATGTGTCTCCACTGCGCTGGTATAATTGGCACGACAATTTGCCGTCTGCTACATAAAACTGGAATAGTGTGTGACATGGTGGTAAGGCCATGAATGGAATGTCTTCCGGGTTCCATGCGGACACGATATGTCTGCGTGAATCGGGATTATTGCGGATCGAGTCAATGACATCCTTCAGCTGGTCAATCGCTTCTCCTGATTTTGTTTCCCAGTGACGCCACTGCTTACCGTAGACAAATCCTAAATCACCGTATTTACTTGCAAACGCATCGTCGGTTAAAATTTTTTCCTTGAAAGTTTCCATTTGTTTTTTGTATTCTAAATTAAAGGCCTCATCCTGTAAACTACGATGACCGAAATCCGTCATATCCGGTCCATCATAATCGTCACTCTCCACCCACTTTTCAAAAGCCCATTCATTCCAAATATTATTATTGTTTTCTAAAAGGTAACGGATATTCGTATCCCCTTTAATAAACCAAAGCAGCTCAGAAGCAATCAGATTAAAGTTTACTTTCTTCGTTGTAAGTAATGGAAAGCCTTCACTTAAATCAAAGCGCATTTGGTGACCGAAAACAGAGTATGTACCTGTTCCCGTCCGGTCCGCTTTCTTATTTCCATTTTCTAAAATTAAACGGCATAAATCCAGATATGCCTGTTCTCCTTGTACCATGTCGATACCCTCCCATTGTTAATATTCCCCTTCTTTCTCCCATCTATTTATCTGTTCCCCACTCTTTATGAAACTGATCTAGAAATAAAAGCATCCAGCGATGGCGTTCCATTGCAATCTGTTTTGCGTAAGAAGTATGGAGCTTATCTTTTATTTTCAATAATTTATCATAAAAATGTTGGATGGAAGTATGCGGATTACCCTGTTTATAGATCAATTGATTGTTCGCTCCACCATACTGGAAAGTCCGTGCAATCCCAATTGCTCCGATAGCGTCCAGCCGGTCAGCATCTTGTACAATCTTCCCAGTCCAAGTAGCAGGTGTTTTTCCCTCTTTAAAAGAAATAGTTGAAATAACATGATTGATATCATGTTTCGCTTGATTATGGATGGAGATATGATCTAAAAATATATTCATTTCATTAATCGCTTGGTCTGGGTCTGAGAAGAGTTTACGGTCCCCAACATCATGAAGCCATCCGGCAGCCTCACATAAGAAAGGGTCACGGCCTTCTTCTTTTGCGATTTTCTTTGCCATTAAAGCAACACGTCGCATATGTTCATAATCATGTCCTGTTGGATCATTATGGAATAACTGATATGTAAATTCACGAATTTCGTTTAATTGCTGCTGTTGGATTTCGTCCATCCTCTACCCCCTTTTTTCTATATTACTTTATTTTGTATAGGAATGCATTTGATTCATTCGTTTTTCCGACAAACTAATATTTAAAAAGATTCAGAAAAAAATACTGTAAATTTCTTGACTAGTCTAATTAAATGAGTTATCATAGGTTCAACAAAGCAGAAGTACGGATTCATTAAACACAAGACAGCTTCCAAAGAAGTGGGTGTAATTGTAATCCTACTCTCTAGAAAGCTGTCTCTTTTAATGTTTTTTGGCCTCTACTTTGTATTATAACCACGTTTTACGTGAAAGGTTTTAGGAGGAGTTTACATGCAAAACGGAGTAGTAAAATGGTTCAACGCAGAAAAAGGGTTTGGATTTATTCAGCTGGAAGAAGGAAATGACGTCTTCGTACATTATTCAGCAATCCAAGAAGAAGGTTTCAAAACGTTAGAGGAAGGTCAAGAAGTTTCCTTTGAAATCGTTGAAGGCGAACGCGGCCCGCAAGCAGCTAACGTAACAAAATTATAAAAAATTCCTAAGCAGTATTCGTAACAGAATACTGCTTTTTTTGTTTTCCGGAATCCTGAAAATCCTCAGGATTCTTTTTTACCCTCCCTTTTTAGACTTTTCTAAATTCGAGTAGTCTTTTAGCTAAACTTCACACAACGTTCAAATACTTTTATAACTAAAAGGTTAGTAAAATCGTTATTTCAAAGAGTATGCGAAGTATTGAACATATTGTGAAAAGTATCTGGAAGGGATAAATTCTATTTTCATTTTGTGTATGATGAAAATAGCAGCACATCAAACTTCTAGGAGGGGTGAAGGAATGAATACTGAAAAGAGAAAGCAGTTGAAATCCAGTCCAGAAAGTGAACCAAATCTAAAAGGAACGCTTATCTCCGTTTCTGTTTTAGGAGTTGTTATCTTAGTAACTTGGTTTGGAGTATTGATGCTATACCTTTCCAGATAAAAAAAGGGAGTGATACAGATGCATTTACACAAGTATGAAAAGTATTGGCTTGGGCTTGGGATAATTGGCCTTATCGCATTCTTATTAATTTTAGGTTTCGGAGCCTTTTATCTAGGGACACACCCACAAAGCCATGGTGAGTTGATTGATCCTGAAAATTTGGAGATGAATGAAGCTTTCCATGAAGAAAATCTTGGCTTGACCAAGGTCGATGAAGGCAGATACGTGTTAAATGTGGTTGCCTCTGCTTTCAATTATAATCTCGGTACAGATGAATCAGGCGCACCGATAAGTCATATCGAAATACCTGCTGGTTCGAAAGTGCTCGTCCAGGCTACGAGTCCAGATGTCGTTCACGGTCTAAATTTCGCTGGAACGAATATCAACATGATGGTTGAGCCCGGTTATGTAAGTGCTTTGGAAGTACAGCTTGATAACCCAGGAGAATACACACTCGTATGTAATGAGTACTGTGGTGTCGGTCATCATATGATGTTTGGGACAATGGAGGTCGTTGAGTAATGGAAACAGCAACAGCACCAGCTAAACAATCTAACGTTTTCCGTAATAAAGGAACAATGGAGCTTCGTTTATCGAAAAATGAACGCAGACTTGTCATGTCCTATATGTATGTCGCATTTATTTCCTTATTTATTGGTGGATTAATGGGATTATTACAAGTACTTGTCCGTTCCGGTAACTTTGAATTGCCTTGGGGAATTAATTATTACACGATCCTAACTGTTCATGGCGTTATTCTAGGCCTAGTACTTACAACTTTTTTCATTATTGGTTTCCAAAATGCCCTAATGGGTAAAACAGTAGGATATTCTAAGAAACAATTGAACTGGGCGTGGATTGGCTTTGCCGTCATGACAATTGGTATGGTTATAGCTGCAATCACCATCTTAGTAGGTAAAGCTAACGTACTTTATACCTTCTATGCTCCACTGCAAGCGCATCCTGCATTTTATACCGGGATCACACTTGTAGTTGTCGGCAGTTGGATTAACGCATTCGTCAATTTCCGTCAGTTCTATTTGTGGAAGAAAAAACATCCAGATGAAAAATCACCACTGCTTGCCTTTATGGTTGTCATTAATATGCTTATGTGGTTGATTGCAACACTTGGAGTTGCTACAGCAATGCTCGTTCAATTTATACCTTGGTCACTTGGTTATAAGAACACAATTAATGTATTACTAAGCCGTACCTTATTCTGGTATTTCGGTCACCCGCTTGTTTATTTTTGGTTATTGCCGGCATATATGGCTTGGTATGCAATTATTCCGAAGATTATCGGAGGGAAAATTTTCAGTGATACACTAGCAAGATTTTCATTTATTCTATTCTTGTTCTTCTCTATCCCAGTTGGTCTGCACCATCAGCTGACAGAACCAGGACTGGACTCAACATGGAAGTTTATTCAAGTCATCTTGACATTTATGGTTGTCATCCCAAGCTTGATGACTGCCTTCTCCATGTTTGCGACGTTTGAAATTACGGGTCGTAAAAAAGGATACGGGGGATTGTTCGGCTGGCTCAAACATTTGCCATGGAGTGATGTAAGATTCCTCGCACCATTTATCGGAATGCTCGCATTTATCCCAGGTGGAGCCGGTGGAATTGTTAATGCTTCTTATCAAATAAACACACTTGTTCATAATACGATTTGGGTTACAGGACATTTCCATTTAACAGCAGCAACGACAGTAGTGTTAACATTTTTCGGGATTGCTTATTGGCTCATCCCCCACTTGACGGGACGTAAGTTAACAAAATCAGTGAACCGTCTCGGAATTATTCAAACGATTCTTTGGACAGTCGGAATGCTGATTATGTCAATATCTATGCATATCCAAGGTTTAATTGGTGGACCGCGTCGTTCCGCCTACTCCGATTACGGGGGGACGGCACAGGCTACAGAATGGGGAGCTTATCAGATGGCTCAAGCAGTCGGTGGTACGATTCTTTTCATTGCGATCGTATTAATGGTATACATTTTCGTTAAAATGATTTTCTTCTCTCCAAAAGGTGAAGAAGAATTCCCGATTGCTCAGGAAGAAGACAATGCAGAACCAACGCCAAGATGGACAGAGAACTGGAAGTTGTGGATTGCCATTACGCTTGTATTGATTCTCTTTGCATATACAGTTCCGATAATGGATGTCATTCAAAATGCACCTCCAGGATCAGCACCATTCGATTGGCCAATTGGAAATAGCTAATCAACATAAGAGGACAAAGATTCATTAAACGAATCTTTGTCCTTTTTTGCAGCTCTAGTAATAATTCCGAGTTATGCTTGACTTTTCGTTCATAATTTAATACAACGCTCGTGATAGTTTCCCATGCAATTAGAAATTATATATCCGGCTGTATTTTTCTGTTAGGTAATTAACTAAAAGTGTCGGGTTTAAAGATTCATTGGTGATGTCCTGTAGCAGCTCCAAGGGCTTTTTCATTTTGCCATATTGATGAATATTTTCTTTCAGCCAATTCGTAATCGGAGACAAATCGCCAGACTGCACAATCGAATCTACATCCATCTGCTGGTTCAACGTACTGTAAAATTGCGCAGCATACATATACCCTAACGCATAAGACGGGAAATAGCCGAAATCTCCACTCGACCAATGGATATCTTGTAACACCCCTTCTCCATCATTCGCGGGCTCAATACCAAGATAATCAACCATTTTCTCATTCCATAAGGCAGGAAGATCTTTCACTTCGATTTCTCCATTAATCAACGCTTTCTCCAGTTCATAACGAACCATAATATGGAGTGCATACGTAAGCTCATCTGCTTCAATTCTGATTAATGTCGGTTTTACTTCATTGATCGCTCGGTAAAATTCATCAACATCCAACTCTTTGAAAAAATCCGGTGCGAAGGATTTAAACTTCTCATAGTTCGCCTTCCAAAATCCATCGCTTCTGCCGATCAAGTTTTCCCAGAATAATGATTGCGACTCGTGAATGCCCATGGATGTTCCGGTGGCAAGTGGTGTGTGGGCAAGCTGTGGATGGATATTTTGCTCGTATAAAGCATGACCACCTTCGTGAATAATTCCAAACACTGCCATGCGGAAATCATTTTCGTCGTATCTCGTTGTAATCCGAACATCGTGCAGATTTAATGTAATTTCAAACGGATGAATCGTATCATCTAATCTTCCCGCTTCAAAGTCATAGTTCATCTGCTTTAATACATCAATTGCAAAGTTACGTTGTTGTTCTTTCGGAAAATAACCAAGTACAATGGACGAATCAACATTCGCCTTACTATTATTCACTTTTTCCCGTAACTGAGTTAAGGATTCACGTAGTGCTGGGAATACTTCATCGAGCGTTTTTACGGTCATGCCTGGCTCATATTGATCTAATAGAGCATCATAAATATGGCCTTCGTATCCCCAATAATTCGCGAACCTTTTATTGAAGTCCACTAACTTTTCCAAATAGGGCTGGAATAATTGGAAATCAGCTTTCTCCCTGGCTTCTTGCCATGCTGCTTCAGCTTGTCCTTGTAAAGTGACATATTCCTTGTACTCAGCTTGAGGAATCTTATGGTTCCGTTCATAATCCAATTCACATTCTTCAACTGCTTTTTGAATGACTTCATCATCCGTCTTGTTCTTTAGTTCGTCAATGAATTGTTTCATTTTATCAGATGTCTGCATCTCATGAACTTTAGCAGAAAGAATTCCAATTGCTTTTGAACGGGATTCAACACCTTTTTTTGGTATTTTCGTCCGTAAATCCCAATGGGCGAGTGAAATTAATTCATGATAAGCATCAATTTCTTGTAAGTATGCCAGAAAATCTTTTTCCAAATTGCTTTTAGTCATCATTTATTCCCCCTTTACTTTTTTACCAAAATATTGATAATAATTCGTTTGGATAAAACCATTGAATAACTTTCTCTTCTTCGTTGCCTGCTGACCATATTGTTTTTCAAATGTCTCAAATGCTGTAATGATATAGACACTCCAGGATGGATAGTTCCTCATCACTTGACCAAGGTCATTATACATCTGAATGACTTCATCCCGCTCATTTAGCCGTTCACCATACGGCGGGTTACTTACCAAATATCCATTTTCCTTCTGTATAGACAGATCTGCTACTTGCATTTGTTTCCATGTTACAAGATCGCTTAGCCCCGCTTCAATTGCGTTTTCACTTGCTGCTTGGATCATCTTATGACTGATGTCAGAACCTGTTATATCTAAAGGCTGATCATAGTTGGCAAGATCTTCAGCTTCTATTAAAGCTTCATCCCAAAACTTGCTTCTAATCCATGACCATTTTTCTGAAACAAATTCCCGGTTAAAACCTGGTGCGATATTCTGTCCGATAAGGGCTGCCTCAATTGGAATGGTTCCCGAGCCACAGAACGGATCGATAAACGGCTCATCCGGCTTCCAGTTCGTTAATAAAACGAGGGCTGCAGCAAGTGTTTCTTTTAAGGGAGCTTCCCCTTGTCCAACCCGGTAACCGCGTTTATGAAGACCTGCTCCAGAAGTGTCTAATGTTAATGTCGCCACATCATTCAACAGGGAAATTTCTACTTTAAATAATGCTCCTGTTTCCGGCATTTTAGAGACCATGCCATATTTCAATTTCAATCGCTCTGCAATTGCTTTCTTCACGATTGCTTGACAGTCTGGAACACTATATAACGTTGATTTAACGGATTTGCCACTTACAGGAAATTGTCCATCCTCTGCAATATAATTCTCCCAATTTAATGCCTTCGTTCCCTCGAATAATTCATCAAATGTTTTGGCTTCAAATTCACCTACGATAATTTTCACACGGTCTGCTGTACGCAACCATAAATTACAGCGCGGGATTGCAGAAATAGGAGCTTCAAAGATCACTTTTCCATTATCTACTTCTACTTCATAGCCTAATTGCTTAACTTCCATTGCGACAATTGATTCAAGTCCCATCGCTGCTGTTGCAAGTAATTTCACCTTTTGCATACATGATAATTCCCTTCATTTACAGATTATTTTTAGTGTACCATATCAAAGTAAATAAAAAACCTATTTCAGCTACAAAATGTAGCTGAAATAGGTTTTATCATTTTTTATGGAAGACCGTTGAATACTCGATAAGCCATGTTCTGTCCCGCTGTACTGCAAACGGCGGTCTTTAACCTCGTACATTGGGTGTAATCATCTATCTACAGACAAATGTCTGTCCCTCTTTCGGTTCAATTCCCTAATCAAGAGTGCCCCTACCAAAGTTTGGGTTGCTCACTCGTGGGGTTTACCTCGTTCCACCTGAATTGTTTCCAATCCAGCTCCGTCTCTGTGGCACTTTCAAGGAGTGTCTTCCTTATCGTTAGACTTAGGAATTTCTCCTGCCGTTAACCAAATTGGCTACCTTGACTTATCGTTTCGTCAAGCACGAACACTACAAGCATCTCAGCCTGTGTGAGCATGGACTTTCCTCTGCGCAAACGCAGCGATTACATGAGTACTCAACTACCTGCTTACTTTATTTTAGCATAAGATCATCAGAAAGACAATGCACGGCAGTACTTACCAACTATTCCTCAGAGTTGGAGACTTTCTTGCCAAAAACTGCTTTTTCAAGATTGGACAAGCGTTTTAACACATCATAATTCACTTGTGTATTCTGTTGCGGAGCACGTGTTCTCGTATGCTGTTGTTCCACAGAAGATTTCTTTAGTCGATCATTTTCTTGTTGCAATCGCTGGATTTCTTGTTGAAACGCGTCATAATCTTGAATGACAACATCTAAAAATTCATCTACTTCCTTTTGGCTGTAACCACGGAACTCTGCTTTAAAATCTTTTTCATAAATATCTTTCGCATTTAATTGGATTTGATCGAAACTCATCTCTATCACCTCTTATTTTACGATTTTCCAGTTTCAATTATATGATATTATTTGGTTATAGATTCATTACATTATATATCATAACATATCTGTTTATCAAAGGTTATTATTAAATGGGTGTGTAGTCAAGTTGGGTCAATGCTTATAGATATTAATGCTTTTCCACAAAATTGAACCAGGCAGAAGAGTAAAATAAGAAATATATTTGGATTCAGTGATAATCAGTGTAAAGTACAAGAAAATATTTGGCGGTGAAGAATAATTGAGTGAAGATGTATTGCAGGAAATAAAGTATGCGTAACTAAAAACACACCAAGTTAAATTTTATTATGGTGTGTTTTTTAATAGTAATAACAAAGTGATTTACTAGATTATTTTATTTTATTATTAAGCGTCCAAATCAGTCGGAGTAAACGAAAATGGCAACAACTTCTCCATCGTAAATGTTTTAATATCCTGATTTAGATTGGTGAGATGGATTTCCATATCTTGCGAGAAAAATTCGCTCATCACTTGTCTGCAAGAACCGCATGGTGGTACGGGACGGTTCGTATCTGCTGCAACAGCCATTTCTTCAAATTCTGCTTCCCCATCCGATATTGCTTTGAATATTGCTACTCGCTCCGCACATAAACTGACCGGGTAAGCTGCATTTTCAATATTGCAGCCTGTATAAACTTTCCCTGATTTCGTTCGTACTGCCGCTCCCACTGCAAATTTCGAATATGGCACATACGCGTTTTCCATACTATCAATCGCTTGTTGAACTAATGATTGTTGATACATAATTCTCCCCCATTATTTGTTAGTATTTTCTAATTCCTGAAGTAATTGGTCAAAGATATAGAGAATAGATTTATACAGTTCCATATACCGCTTCGGCCGGGCATCTATAAAGTAGCTATGCATAAGCAGTAGCTCCATATTCTCTCTTGTAGATACGACCTGGTGCGGGTGAACGTTCACTTTCCTTTGCTTCACTATTTCTAGTGTTGCTTCTTCCCATTGTTCAAGCAGTTCATATACCGGATCTGTCTCTCCCTTTACCATTTGAAAGAAGTCCCTGTCCCGGCGATTTTTAGGTGGAGCAGTATTTTCAAATCTTTCTTTAAGACGAATGAGATGCTCTCTTAACTTAGCTGTTTGTTCTCTAACCATTAACATGACTGACCACCTTGTGTGTAAATTATGAAAGTCTAATTCTCTTTCTATCTATATTGTAATAAACTTCCGATCGTAGTTTCAACTTTTTCCATCTCTTGTTGTTGCTTTTGAAATAACTTCCAGATTTCATGATCAGTTCTATTCTTTATTATAACATCTATTTGTTCGAGTTGCTCTGCTATTTCCATTAAGAGTTTTTCTGTGTCCTGCTTCTTAATTCCGTCAGCTACATATAGTTGTTGCAATGCAAATGACATTAGCATCTCCTCCCTTTCCCTTTAGTCATTCGCGCTAGGAAGTTTAGTCTCCTGCCCCGTCGACAAAACTAGAAGTAATCAGTCAAAACTAGTTGTTTTTCTCAAGCAAAGTGGTAAAATATTCACTTCAATTCCGTTTTTCTAACTCACAATTTCATGGTATGATTTCTGTGTATATTTACCGAAAAACGTCTCCTAAATATGTCTCTTTATCATTTTTGTTATATAATGAATATGTACGGTTACTTCCAGACGTTTAATGTAGTAAGGGAGGATTATCGGTTTAGTCAGTAGGAGGAGAAATAATGAACTATCCAAATGGGCGGAAAAGGCGTCCATTGCAAAGGGTAAATAGAGAGATAAAAAATCATAAATATAGTAATCGGGGAATGTCGCTGGAGGAAGACATAAACACGACAAATGAATATTATCTTGCACATAATCAGGCTGTTGTGCATAAAAAACCAACCCCTGTTCAAGTCGTACGGGTGCATTATCCACAGCGAAGTGCAGCTGTCATAACAGAAGCTTATTATAAACAGGCATCCACGACAGATTATAATGGATTGTATCGTGGCAAATATATTGATTTTGAAGCAAAAGAAACAAAGAATAAAACACGATTTCCATTAGCTAATATTCATGAACATCAAATTGCTCATATGGAGCAGATCATTAATCACGGGGGAATAAGTTTTATAATTATCCGCTTTTCAAGCTATAATGAAACATATTTACTTGAAACAGAGAAACTTCTGCCCTTTTGGTACGATCTATTTAAAAAAGGGAAAAAATCAATTTCTTATGAAACAATCCGAGATGAAGCTCATCTCATCCCTTTAAAATTTCAAGCAAGAGTGGACTATTTGTCTGTGATTGACAAGCTTTATTTCACAAAATAATAGTTCAAATGATGGAGGTTTTTACTTATGACAGATAAGATGTCGCGATCGGCAAGAAGAAATAAGAAAACAACGAAAAAGAAAACATCGGGAAAACGACCCATATGGAAGACAATTCTCTTTACGATTCTCTTTATTGGATTGGCAGCGGGAATTGTCGGTGGAGCAGTTGGGATATATTGGATAGCGACTGCACCGGATCTCGATCCTGACAAATTGAATGTTCCCCTATCTTCTACATTAAATGATAAATACGGGGAACCCTTTACCACGTTGGAATTAGAGAATCGGGAACAGGTCAAATATGAAGATTTACCTCAAGTACTAATTGACGCTGTAGTTGCTACAGAAGATGCTCGTTTCTTTGAACATAAGGGAATTGATTTACGAAGACTGGGCGGCGCTATTGTCGCTAACATTACGGATGGGTTCGGCTCGCAAGGTGCAAGTACAATTACCCATCAGGTAGTAGAGAACTTTTTCTTATCCAATGAAAAGCAAATTAAATTAAAGGTGCAGGAACAGTGGCTCGCACTGCAACTTGAAAGAAAATATTCTAAAGAAGAAATTTTAGAAATGTATTTAAATAAAATTTTCTACGGAAATAATTCGTATGGCGTTGTAGCAGCAGCGAAATCCTATTTCGGTGTGGAGGATTTAAATGATCTAACCTTGGCACAAGCGGCGATTTTAGCTGGATTACCACAACGGCCTACTGCATATAACCCATTCCGTGATCCAGAGCTTACAGCTTACCGGATGAATACGGTGCTTGATCTAATGGTACGCCATGGCAAGGTTACAGAAGAAGAAGCAAACGAGGCACGTGAAGTTGATATTGTCGCAATGCTCGCAGAACCTGAGGAAAGCTCTACGAAATACGGTGCGTTTATCGATAAAGTGGCCGATGAAATCAGTGAGAAATTAGAAGGCATCAATATTTATACAGATGGTTTAAAAATCAATACAACGCTTGATACAAATGCTCAGGAACGGGTTGAACTTCTATTAACAGATACGGAAGCTAACCCGCTGAATTATGGTAGTGATAATGTACAAGGTGCGATTGTTGTTACCGATACGAAAACAGGTGCTATACAAGCAATTGGCGGACGTCGTAATAGTACGGGCAGTCAAGAATTGAACTATGCGATAGATAAAAGGCCTAATTTGCAACCGGGTTCCACGATTAAACCAATCATGTCTTACGGACCGGCAATAGAGTATGACAAGATTTCTACGTATCACCAAATCAATGACGATGCGCCATACCAAGGACCAGGAATGGAAAAACCGATTAACAATATCACCCGTACTTACTCTGGTTGGGTTAGCGCTCGGACAGCATTAAGTCAATCCCTGAATGTTCCTGCGGTGAAACTTTTTGAAGAAGTAGGTGCAGACCGGGCGAAGAGTTTTGGTGAACAGCTTGGACTGGATATGCCAGATGACCTTTATGCTTCCGATGCTATCGGCGGTGGTAGTTTAACTGTTACGCCGCTGGAAATGGCAAGTGCCTTCAGTGTGTTTGGTAACGGAGGAGTTTATACAGAACCATATGCTGTAGAATCAGTTGAATTCCCAGACGGAAGCACGGTTGAGCTTCGGCCGGATTCAGAACCAGCTATTGAAGACTACACGGCTTACATGATCACGGATATGCTGAAAACTGTCTTTACGGACGGAACATGGGCGTCTGGTAGCATGGGCGGTTTACCGGTAGCTGGTAAGACAGGAACAACGAACGTCGATGACGGTTCAGCGGGAGACCGCTGGTTTGTAGGATATACGACCAACTACACTGTATCTACTTGGGTTGGTGAGAATATTGTAGATGGAAAACGAGTAGGACTTCCAGATTCGGTGGATTGGACGATCGCCCAGCAAATGTTCCGGGAAACGATGCTCCATGTGTCGGAAGGTATTGATACAGCCGATTTCCAACAACCAGATTCTGTTGTGAAATTAGCGATCGAACGTGGAACAAATCCACCAGAGCTCGCAAGTGATCACACACCTGCCGCTCAAAAGGTTACCGAGCTATTCGTTCGGGGGTCTGAACCGACAACAACATCGGAAAAATTTGATCAGCTTGATGCAGTTAGCGGACTGAATGCAACCTATAATGAAGATGATCATTCAATCCACGTGGAATGGGATTATGACACGGATAGTGATGTCTCCTTTGCAGTGAGTGCGAGTGTTGATGGTGGCTCCATGCAGGAATTAGCGACAACAGAGGATATGTCCTTAGATATATCCGAAGTAGAAGCTGGGGCAAAGTACACGATTCAAGTCGTAGCGATTAGCAACGAAAATAATTCCATAACAAGTGAGCCTGCATCCACATCGATTACGGTACCAGGTGGAGATGAGGAGGAAGAGGAAGAAGAAAATATACCTCCAGTCTCTGGTCTAAGCGCAACGTACGTGGAAGACCAAGGAATAATCGATGTTTCATGGAATTATGATGGTCCTCCCGCTGCTTTTGAAGTTACTGTCAACGGTGGACAAACGCAAACCGTACAGTCTCAAGGTATTGAGATAAGTGGTACATTCTCCCCTGGAGAAACCTATTCAATCAGTGTAACTCCAATTGGGCAAGAAGGTGACGTACGCGGCGATAGTCAATCAACATCTGTCAGCATACCACAAGCAGAAGAGCCAGAAGAACCAGAGGAAGAACCAGTAGAAGAGGCACCAGAACCAGAAGAAGATGAGGATGATGGTGAAGAAGCACCACCTGAAGAGGATGAAACTCCCGATGAGGAAGAACCATCCGACGAATAACAAGAAAGCAAAGAAGGAAAAAAGGAAAGCTTATCTGTCGCTATACAGATAAGCTTTCCTTTATTTTTTGCTCTCTATTTCAAGCTTTCGCATCCGTTTTTTCCCTTCTCGACAAAGATCAAGAAGTGGGCATTCCGGACAATTTGGATTTCTCGCTTTACAGTGGTACCTTCCAAAAAAGATTAATCGGTGATGCGTCTCTGACCATTCTTCCCGCGGTATTTTCCGCATCAAGGTCTCTTCTACTTCCAGTACAGAATCCTTCCAGCGGCATATCCCTAATCGCTTGGACACCCGTTCCACATGAGTATCAACCGCGATCGCCGGCTCATTAAAAGCGATGGAAGCAACGACATTCGCTGTCTTTCTGCCGACCCCTGCCAGCTTCATGAGCTCTTCCTTTGTTTCAGGAACCTTCCCTCCATGTTTATCGATCAAAACGTGGCAAAGTTTTTGGATGTTCTTTGCTTTTGTACGGTAAAGCCCGATTGAACGAATATCCTGCTGAAGTTCTTCCAGTGGTACCGCGATATAATCTTCAGGTGTTTTATATTTCTTAAATAAGTCTGCCGTAACTTTATTCACTAGTTTATCCGTGCATTGTGCGGATAACACAACAGCAATCAATAATTCAAATGGATTTGAATGGACGAGCTCGCCCTCCGCATCAGGGAACATTTCTGCAATCGTATCTAATACATGTCTAATCTCTTTTAAATTCAGCATCTAACTAGTCTTCCCCTTCCAGCCAGTTATAGTAGATTGATGTGTCTCTTTTTGCCGTTTGCGCAGGTTGCTGCTGATTTACTTGCTGATGACTGTGAAACTTCCTGCTTGTATTTCTTGCTTGCTCGACGGAATGGATTCCCTTCTTCTTCCATTCTCGCAAGATACGGTCAATATATTTAAAGTTTAATTTACCCATAAGTACTGATTCTCTAAGCCCTGCCTTAATTAGCGCCGGGCTGATCTTGTCTTCATCCAACCACGTATTAATCATTTCGATTTCAAATGGAGAAATCGGCCGACCGAACTCCTGTTCAAACAAAATAAAAATCGTCCCTGTCGTGTTTTCTTCTTGTTCTTTTTCTTCACTATAAAGTTTTTCGAGTAACGGCTGGACAGAGTAGGCTTCTGAAATTTGACCTTGCTCATTTTCCCTTGGCTCAATCGTTAATAAATCCTTTTGAATAAGCTTCATTAAAATGTCGGAGCAATGTTTCTCACTAATTGTCAATGGTTCAGCCAGTTCAGCGGGGGTTGGGAAATTGTTCTTCTCTTTGAAAAAATAAATAAGTTGTAGAACAAGCACAAGCTCGGTTTCATTTAAACCAAGCTTCGTGTAGTTTGTCAGCAATCTGCCGGGGATATGTAATTGATCGTGTAATATTTCTTCCAGTGGATTTGTTTCAAACATGTTAGGTACCTCCTTATTAGAAAACTTAGTTGTCACCAAGCATTTCGGTGACAACCTCAGTTTCACTTAAGCAGTAAGAAAAGATTTATACTTATCCTTCTGCCAAGTAAACATGCGAATTCCGATTCTTGATTACTCAACTTCGCAGACTTAAACAACCAAGTATTCTTTTTGCTTCTTTTTTTAAAGCTTAACATATCTTCTTATTGCTTTCATACAGCGTAAGTGTCTTGCTCTTTCAGTTTTTTTTGCGTTCTGATTACCGTTCAGTTTCCCGGCGGACGGATGCTTTCCACGGGCACGGCCTCAGCCTCCTCGGAAGAAAACCGCTTCCTGCGGGGTCTTCGGACACGTGCTTTTCCCGTAGGAGTCACCGTCCGCCGGGCAACTGAACTAGTAGAGAACGTTATTATTAATGGAAACTATCGCATTGTAATGAGCTATTTATTTCTAAATGAAAAATAGTGTTCCAAATTAGGTTTACCCTCGGAGCAGTCCAGACACCTCGAGACTCCTGCAGGAGGAAAGGCATAGGTGAGACCCCACAGGGCGACAGCCCGAGGAGGCTCACCAGCCGCCTGCGGAAAGCGAGAGGTGTCTGGACTGCGAACCTCCAGGTAAGAGTTGCACTTACGCTGTATGAAATCAGTAGTTTAGGTTAAGTTAATCAATTATAAATCCCTTGCTTTAAGCTGCAAGGGATTTATAATCACATTTATTTATGGATGCAATCTATTCAACAGACGCGGGAATGGAATCGTTTCGCGAATATGTTCGACACCCGTAAGCCATGCTACAGTACGTTCAAGGCCGAGACCGAATCCAGAGTGTGGAATGCTTCCATATTTCCGCAGTTCCAAATACCACTCATAGGCTGGACCGGTTAATCCGTGTTCCTCATAGCGCTGTTTCATCAAGTCGTAATCATGAATGCGTTCTGAGCCGCCAATCACTTCTCCGTATCCTTCTGGCGCGATTAAATCAGCACATAGAACTACATCATCCCGATCCGGATGCGGCTGCATATAAAATGCTTTAATGTCTTTCGGATAGTTCACGATAAAAACAGGGTTATCGAAGCTATCGGCAATTGCTGTTTCATGTGGGGCACCGAAGTCGTCTCCCCATTCAATATCATCGAATCCTTTTTCTTTCAACAATTCAATAGCTTCATCATATGTGATTCTTGGGAATGGCGCTTGTATCTTCTCAAGTTTGGATATATCCCTCTCTAACACGTCTAACTCTAGTTTACAGTTCTTCAATACAGATTGAATCAGGAACATGACATAATTTTCTTGTATAACGAGGCTCTCTTCATGTTCGATAAATGCCATTTCTGGTTCAATCATCCAGAATTCAATCAAATGTCTTCGGGTTTTAGACTTTTCAGCACGGAATGTCGGTCCGAATGAGAATACCTTTCCTAGCGCCATCGCGGCTGCTTCCATATAAAGCTGTCCACTCTGGGATAAATAAGCTTCTTCATCAAAGTATTTCGTATGGAATAATTCAGTTGTCCCTTCAGCTGAAGATGCTGTCAGAATTGGTGGATCGACTTTAACAAATCCTTGATTATTGAAAAATTCATACGTTGCCCGAATGATTTCATTACGAACTTTCATGATTGCATGCTGCTTTTTCGAACGTAACCATAAATGGCGATGGTCCATTAGAAATTCGGTTCCATGCTCTTTCGGCGTAATTGGATAATCTTCTGCTTCATGGATCACTTTAAGATTTGTTACTTGCATTTCATAACCGAAAGCAGAACGTTTATCTTCCACAATTTTTCCTGTAATATAAATCGATGTTTCCTGTGTTAGATTTTTCGCTGTTTGGAAAACTTCTTCCTCTATATCATTTTTTGCGACAACTGCTTGCATAAAACCGGTTCCGTCACGTAATTGTAGGAAGGCAATCTTCCCGCTGGAACGTTTATTTGCAAGCCAAGCTCCTATTGTTACTTCTTTTTCACTATAATCAGGTGCTTGAGAAATCGTAATCTTCATCTTTATACCTCCATAAATCGATCTTTAATGAGTTTCGACAAAACGTTTAATCCGTTTTGCCGCTTCTTTTAAGTCATCCAATGATAAACAATAGGATAGTCTCACATTTTCTGGTGCGCCAAATCCAGTACCTGGCACCATGGCGACTTTTTCTTCTTCTAATATAGCTGTTACCCATTCATCAACCGTGTCAAAGCCATTTTTCCGCATGGTTTCTGTTACATCCGGGAATAAATAGAATGCTCCTTTCGGTTTTTCACATTTGATGCCTGGGATTTCACTGATTAAGTTGTAAAAGACATCCAAGCGTTCCGCAAATATATCTCTCATTTTCCCAACTTCACTTTCGTCCATGGAAAGTGCTGCAACAGATGCGTACTGAGCAATAGAAACAGGGTTGGACGTCGAATGAGAGGAAACATTATTCATTGCTTGAATAAGCTCTTTCTCTCCAGCTGCATAACCAATTCTCCAGCCTGTCATTGCATATGTTTTTGAAACGCCATTAATAACTACCGTTTGTTTCTTTAGCTCTGGACTGATGGAAGCGATGGATACATGTTCTTCATCAGAATAAATAAGCTTTTCATAAATTTCATCTGAAACGATAAGGATATTATGCTTGAGGCAAATTTCGCCAATCGCTTCAAGTTCTTCTTTTGAATACATCATTCCCGTTGGGTTGCTCGGTGAATTGATAATAATTGCTTTTGTGTTGCTTGTAATAGCTTTTTCCAATTCTTCTAGTTGAACCTTGAAATCATGTTCTGCCTTCGTAGGAATGAATACAGGTACTCCCTCTGCAAGTTTCACTTGTTCTGGATAACTTACCCAAAAAGGGGCAGGGATGAGTACTTCATCACCTTTATTTAAAAGCACTTGGAACAGTGCATAAAGTGCATGCTTTGCTCCCATTGTGACAATGATTTCATCTTTTGCGAAGTTGAGCTGATGATCCCTCTCCATTTTCTTTTGGATTGCTTCAATTAGCTCGGAGATCCCACTAGTCGGTGTATATTTTGTAAAGCCTGCTTGCATTGCTTGAATAGCCGCTTCAATAATCGGTTCTGGTGTATTAAAATCTGGCTCTCCGGCTCCTAACCCAATGATATCATGACCTTGGCTTTTCAATTCGTTCGCTTTAGCAGTAATGGCCAGTGTCGATGAGGGAGTTATTGTTTTTACTCTGTTCGCTAATTCCATCTGTTCTTTCCTCCTAATTGAACTGTCTTAAATAACGGATATCTTCATACTGGGATCCATCATAGATTGAGCGATAATCGAATACATATCGGTCAAACTCATCATAATAGACGAGTTCCCATAGTATTTCATCATCCAGCAAAGCCGGCGTTATTTTCACTAATTGACAAGCACTGCAGTCAGACTGCCACATATCGATCATGGAAGATGGTGACAGAACCTCGGTTGAATCGACTGTCGTCAATGTTTTCTCATTTCCTTCCAGTGGGTAAAAAATAATTTTACCCTTGCCTTCTTCATTTTTTCCGTAAACGACATGATAAGCAGCTTCCCCATTAAAGTTTTCGATTTTTGATATCTCCGTAATTCCTGTTTGATTTAACAATTCCCGTTTTGTATCTTCATGGCCTTTGGTGCGTTCGGAGTTTAAATCCATGTATAAAAAGATACCATAAATAAGCATAGAAATAAACAGAAGGAGAAAGATAATCATGCTAAAAATCAACCATTTTCGTCTTGTTTCAGCCATTTTTTCACACCTCTTCAGACAGGTTCACTAATTCTTCCCTGTGTTTATAAAAAATTGTTAGCCATAGAACAAATCCAGTGGCTTATACTAAGAGTAGTAACGGCTCTCGTGCCATTATTATTCCTCCCATAAAACTGGACGGGATCACGTTGCAAAATTTTTCTCCCCCATACCATTCGTTTGCTACTGTATTTATTACAGTAGCTTTTTTCTTAAAACCATGCCCTCGCTTGTTTAATTAAGGATTGGGTGGAGTCATTTAGTATTGGTACCTCTGGTATGGAGTCTGTGAAATATCTTCCATATCGTGCTGTCACAATTCTTGAGTCACAAATGAAAACAATCCCTCTATCGCTAGACGAACGGATAAGACGTCCAAATCCTTGTTTGAATTTAATAACAGCGTTTGGTAAAGATAATTCCATAAATGGATTTTTTCCCGCTTCCTTCAATTCCTGCGATTTTGCTTCATAAACCGGGTGTGCCGGTGGCTGGAAAGGAAGTCGGACAATCATCAGACAGGATAAATCCCCACCAGGAATATCAACACCCTCCCAGAAGGAGCTTGTACCGAGTAAGATCGAACGCTCAAAGCTTTGGAAATTCTTCTTCAATCTTGTTCTGCTTCCGCTCGTAACCCCTTGGCCAATAAGCATATATTTGTCATCTGTCATTATTTCTTTCAAGAGTTTATAGGACTTCCTTAACATATCATAAGAAGTAAACAGTACAAGCATTCTCCCTTCCGTCACTTCTGCCAGAGAAAGAATTGCTTCACTCGTCGCATAGATATAATCATCCATATTTCCATATTTAATATCCGGGAAATCATTTGGAATCAGCAATTGTACCTGGTCTTTAAATGAGAATGGTGAACGGATTTGTTTTGTAATCAGCCGCTCTTCCCGAAGACCTAGTCTTTTTTCAATAAAATTGAATGAATTCTTCATCGTCAGCGTAGCACTAGTTAAAATGACGCTGTCTTTCTTCGCGAATAATTCCTCGCCAAGCAACGTTGAGACGGTAGTCGGTTCACTATATAAATAAACGGCCTGTTGATACCCCTTCGTGTCCATTTCGAGCCATTGTACATGATTAATATGCTGATCCACTAAAAAGAGCAATTCCAAATGATCAATATGCTCTTGCAAATTCTCAATGACTTGAATAAGTTCCTGCCTGTCGTTCTTCACATAATCTTCCGTATCGTCAAGGCTCTTATCCATGAGGGATAGAAAATGAATGAGATCACGGTAATAAAAAATAAGGCGATTCACCATTTCTGTTATGGTTTCCCAATTGGAAGAATTCACTTCCTCTTTACTGAATCGGAACTGGATTCTGCCAACATCACTTAATGATTTATCTTTTTTCCGTTGTTTCGTCACGTAAGCATGTAAATATTGGAAGAGATCATCAATTTCATTTTTCGTATTTGCAATTAATTCATCCCATTTATCGACCGAAAAGTTATCCTCTATATTATCGTATTTGCCAATTATATAATTGAAAAATTTCGTATCCTCCGAACGGCCAATTTGATTTAACATATAATGCATCGTTATATTGTCCAGCTTTAATCCGTAATGATAGGCTGCAGTATCTTCCAAATGATGGGCTTCATCGATAATCAATTTGTCGTAATCAGGAAGAAATTGATAATCGTTAAACATATCCGTACATAACAGGGCATGATTCGTTATAATTAAATCAGCTCGTTGGGCTCTTCGTCTTGCGCGAGTATAAAACGAATACCGGAACCAAGGAGATGTGACATCGAGCTTCCTTTCCGCATCCGCTGAAACCCTTTGGAAAAATGTATAGCCACTCGTTGGGATTTGAATTTCATCAATATCACCAGTCAAGGTTTCCGTAAGCCAGACGAGTAAGATTGCCTTCGTTAGCGTAATATCATAATTGTCGCGTTCCGGATGGGTTAGTTCATAGGCAAAGCGTTCCAAGCTTAAATAATGGTTTCTACCTTTTAACAGTGCTGCTTCAAATGGAAAATCCACAGTTTTGTGTACTAAAGGAATCTCTTCGTCAAGGAGCTGGGTCTGTAATTGTGTAGTATGTGTGCTAATGATGATGCGTTTGTTTTGTTTCACGGCCTCATATACAGCTGGAAGCAAATAAGCAAGGGATTTACCTGTACCGGTTTCCGCTTCAATTAATGCATGTTCTCCACTACAGAAAGCATCATACACCGTTTCGGACATTTCTCGCTGACCACTTCTCTTCTCATACTTTTCAAATTGTTTTTCCAGTGTACCGTTATCCTCATAAATATGATCTAGATAGTCTCCAAAAGAAGTTGTTAATATCGTTTCTTCTTGGGTCATCTTCTCTGTCATTTTAAATGCGAGTCCATTATATGTAGTAAACTTCGCTTCATTGGCAAATTCAAAACTATTCTGCTCCATCGCTTCATCCAGTAAAACAGCAAGGTTTGATTTAAACATTGGTTCCAATTTCGCCAGATTAGCGAGCGTTTCATACGGAAGACTAAACAATTTCTCTTTTAATTTCAAGAACAACCTAGCCGTGACATAAGCATCAGATAACGCCCGGTGCGGGTCATCGTGATATATATCAAGATAATCCGTAATCTGCGATAATTTATAGCTTGGTGCTTTCGGATAAAGAATCCGAGATAATTCGACCGTGTCAATAACAGGATTCCTTAAGGGTTTCCTCCCACTGTTCACTAATTCAGTATTTAAAAAACCCATGTCAAAAGGAACGTTATGGGCAATTAGATAACTATCCTCAAATAACTCCATTATTTTGTCCGCTTTTTCGTTAAAGTACGGTGCGTCTTTAACATCATCATTTGTTATATTCGTCAGATTGGTTATAAATGGAGGAATTTGTTTGTTTGGATTTAAAAAGGTATCTCTTTTATCGATAATTTCATCATTTTTAATGATTACCATACCGATTTCGATGATTTTATCGTCATTATCAGGCGAATGCCCGGTTGTTTCTAAGTCAATCACAACAAATTTATTCAATTCCACACCTCCGTCCTCTCTATTATATACGTCAATTCGTCCAAAAGAAAACTCTTATCCCATTATTGATAAGAGTCTCTTCCCCGCCTATCTCTTTAACTTGTTATTCAAACCACTGGATTTCACCAGAATATATTTTTTCTTCTTTCCCATTATCATGTAAAACAAGGAGGGCACCGTCTTCTGCAATTCCGTGGAAAATCGCTTTTTTCTCTTCTTTTAGGTTTTTAATTTTAATTTTTTCACCTATTTTAAAACCATAGCTTTCCCATTTTTTCTTCACATCGGAAAAGCCATGGGCTAAATATGCATCAAATGCCGCTTCAAATTTTTGTAAAAACTGTTGAATCAGTTCTTGAATAGACCAATGTTTCCCTGTTTCCAAATAAAGGGAGGTCGCTTTAGATGCAAGCATTCCAGGTATATCATCACTTGTATGGTTGATATTTAGACCGATACCGACCACTATATATTGAATCTGGTCCTGTTCTGCTTGCATCTCTGTTAAAATTCCAGCCGTCTTCTTCTTATTAATCAAAAGGTCATTTGGCCATTTAATCATCGGCTCTACACCTGTATAGTCTTTTAACACGTCAGCCAACACAGTTGCTGTAAGCAATGTTAGCTGGGGAGCCTCTTGCGGAAGGATTTTAGGGCGAAGCAAGATGCTTAGCCACATCCCTTTATTCCCTGCAGAATGCCATTCTCGGTTCATTCTCCCCCTGCCCGCCGTTTGTTCATCAAGAATAGCAACTGTTCCATGCTTCGCTCCATCTGCGGCAGCTTGGTGGATTAATTGCTGGGTAGAAGCGGCGGAAGATTTATGGATGATCGTCTGACCAAGCCACTCTGTTTCCAGGCCCCATTTGATCGTATTATCACTGACTTTATCCGGATGTTTAAGGATACGATATCCTTTTCTTGGGACTCCTTCAATGACATAACCGTCTTTCTCCAATGCTTTCATATGTTTCCAGACACTATTACGGGATATTTGTAAAGCATCGGAAATATCCTGACCCGATATATAAGTCTCCTCATTCTCCGATAGGATATGAATTAATCTGTTTCTCGTTGAATCCACTCTAACCATTCCTTTATGTCACGATACTGATTATTTATTTTACCGGTAACTACAGCATCTTCCGTTTTTTCAAGCAAATGTTTCACCCATACTCCTGGTTTTTTGTCAGGAAAAAGAGCTAAAAGATCATTTCCATTGATGGCTAAGTCTTCCCTTGATTGAATTGGTAACCTTTGCTTCAATTGAATTAATTGTGCCAGAGATGGTTTAACATCTAATAACAAGTCGGCTAAGCGGATAAAGGGTTCAAACCGCTCGTCGTTAAGCTGATATATTCCAATCGCATCCAAGCCTCTTTGCTTGTAACGTTCGATATCGTCAATTAAATCACTTGCAAGCCGCTTCGTCCTGTTGGAACACTTCCATTCCTTTGCCCACTCATTGATAGCTATTTCAGGCTGATGATAGTGAAAGAAAGCAATAACTTCTGCAAAACTTAAGAGAGGCTTCATGTTTTGTGGAATTGCCTCGATTAAAGTCGGATGTTCTTTAAAAACCGGTAAAACAGTCTGAACAGCTGATTTCTTTAAATAATTTATCCCGACTGACACATATTTTCCTGCAAAAAAACGTGCCATTTCATTTGTAATTCTCTCCACTGAAATATCGAGTACTGCTGATTTACAAGCTACCATTGCTGCAAATGTTTCTTCTTCAATATGAAAGCCGAGCACACTGGAAAAACGGAGGGCGCGTATAATCCGCAGTGCGTCTTCCCCGAATCGTTTTTCCCCATTGCCGACAGTCCGAATCATTCGCTGCTTTAAATCTCTTCTACCGGAAAATAAATCCGTAATATGACCTGTTTTATCCATCGCAAGGGCATTGATTGTAAAATCACGCCGTTCTAGGTCTTTTTCAATGTTACGGATGAATTCAACGTGATCTGGACGCCTACCATCCGAATAACTGCCTTCTGTACGGAATGTAGTCACTTCATAGGATTCTTTCTCATGTCTCACGATGACAGTTCCGTGTTCAATCCCAACAGGTATGACACTTGGAAATATCGCTTGAACAATATCAGGGGTGGCAGATGTCGTAATATCGATGTCTTTGATCGGCCGACCGAGCAAATAATCCCGCACACAACCACCAACAAAATATGCTTCATAACCTTCTGCTTCAAGCTTTTCTAAAATCGGCTTTGCCCGTTGAAAATATTTCGTTAACATGCCTTCACCAAATTTCTTTTACTCCAGTAGCTTTTTATATAACTTAATATATTGCTCGACAATGATGTTAGACTGAAATTTCTGCTTTACAACTTCGAGGACCCGTTCCCGGAGCGCTTGCTGATATGCCGAATCTGTAAGGATTTCGAGCGCATAAGCTGCTGCTTGCTTTGTGTCGCCCTGCTCTACAAGATAACCGGTTTCTCCATGTGTGATCACTTCAGGAATACCACCAATATTCGTTCCGATGCCAGGAACCCCGCAAGCCATTGCTTCTAATAAAACAAGTCCGAAGCTTTCTTTTTCAGAAAGTAATAGCGTTAAATCACTGATTGCAAGCAGTTCATTAATATTATTCTGTTTCCCTAAGAACAACACATCAGAATCTAATTCCAATTCCCTAACTAGCTGCTTTGTTGCTGAATATTCCGGTCCGTCACCTACGAGCAGCAATTTGCTAGGTATCTCCTGGTGAATTCGATGAAACGTGTCTATAACGTCTGGTAGCCGCTTCACTTTCCGGAAATTAGAAATATGAATGATTACTTTTTCTTCATCTTTTATCTCGAACTGTTCCTTCAAATATGGTACTTGAAAAGGATGATATTCCGCTTCATTCACAAAATTATATATGACAGATATCGGATAATCCGTCTCAATCATTTCCATCGTCTGTTTGCGTAAACTGTTCGATACACTCGTTACCGCGTCAGACTGTTCAATACCATATTTTATCATTTTCTTAAATGCATCATCAATTCCAAGTACTGTAATATCTGTCCCGTGCAGAGTCGTGACAACCTTTACTTTATGTCCGGCCATATCCCGCGCAAGAATTGCACAAATCGCATGGGGTATCGCATAATGCACATGCAGGATGTCAAGCTGTTCCTGGTCGATTACTTCTGCCATTTTCGAAGCAAGTGATAAATCATAAGGCGGATATTGAAATACTGGATAATGATTTACTTCCACTTGATGATAAAAGATCTTCGGATGTACTTTATCTAATCGAAACGGAAGGCTTGATGTAATAAAATGGATTTCGTGGCCACGTTCTGCTAACAGTTTTCCTAACTCCGCCGCAATGACTCCAGATCCACCGACAGAAGGATAGCAAGTTATCCCAATTTTCATTGCTTATTCGTCTTCCTTTGCTCGAACGATTTCCCGCCATTTAAAATCTCCTCGTTCCAGGCCATGGATAAAGATTTCCGCTCCGGCAATATTTGTTGCAAGTGGGATTTGGTACACGTCACACAAGCGCATCAGGGCTGTTATGTCAGGTTCGTGCGGCTGAGCTGTTAATGGATCACGGAAGAATATTACCATATCCATTTCGTTATCGGCAATCAGTGCTCCTATTTGCTGGTCGCCACCAAGTGGTCCTGATTTAAATCTATGTACACTAAGTTTTGTAGCTTCTTTAATTAATTTACCAGTCGTTCCGGTAGCAAACAATTCATGCTCTTTTAATACATGCTCATAAGCGATGGTAAAGCGTATCATATCTTCTTTCTTCTTATCATGGGCTATTAAGGCAATTTTCATCATAGCCTGACCTCTTTTCTTTTATAAAATATTTTCTAATCCGTACACGAGCCTATCTAACTCCATTACTTTATAAATGGAAGTTTTTATCCCATCCATAAAGGAATCCCGGCTCATGGAATCATGTTTGATCGTAAGTAGCTGACCTGGGCCACCGAAGATTACTTCCTGGTGGGCAACAAGTCCAGGTAGTCTTACGCTATGAATATGCATGCCATCTAATTCGGCGCCACGCGCTCCCTCGAGTTCTTCCCTTTCATCAGGATGACCCTGAGCTTTCGTTGTCCTTGTTTTCTGAATCATCTCTGCCGTCTTAACCGCTGTTCCAGACGGTGCATCAACCTTTTGGTCATGGTGCATTTCGATAATTTCAACATCCGGGAAATATTGTGCGGCCATCTGAGAGAACTTCATCATCAGCACAGCACCGATTGCAAAATTTGGTGCAATAATACAACCAGAATTATATTCATTCGAAAGTTCTTTTAGTTCCTTTATATTCTCCTTCGTGAATCCAGACGTACCAATTACAGCTCGGACACGGTGTTCAATCGCGAGTTTTGTGTGTTTATAACCAGGTTCAGGACTCGTAAGATCAATGAATACATCTGCATCTATCTGCTGAAAGCATTCCGCCAAGTCTTCATAGACTGGAACTTGCGCATCCGATTCCTCGGTAATCTCGTTTAAAAATTTCCCATCATTTTTACGATCGATTACAGCGACAAGGTTAAAATCAGGAACACGCTCAATCATCTTGATCGCTTCTTTCCCCATCTTACCACGTGGTCCCGCTACTATAATATTAATTGCCACTTCTGTTCCACCTCTCCTGTTGTTATTTCTTCGTCCATCTATCTTTATCCCGTGTTTCAAATTTCGACATGGAACGCTCGAAACTTTCGGATAAATCAATGTCAAGTGAATTTGCAAAACTCGCGATTACAAACAAAACGTCCCCGAGTTCTTCTTCAACCGTTTTTTCTTTCTCTGTCGTCTTTTTCGGTTTCTCTCCGTAATAATGGTTCACTTCTCGGGCAAGTTCGCCGACTTCCTCTGTCAGCCTTGCAATCATTGCCAGCGGAGAAAAATATCCTTCTTTAAATTGGCCGATATAATCATCGACCCGCTTTTGGATTTCTTGCGTCGTAAATTCTTTCTGCATTCGTTAACAATCTCCTTTTTCTCCGTGGTTGCCTACCTTTCATGTTAGCTAACCTTACGTAATTTGACAAATTTTTTCTTTGAAAAATCATGAATTTATTTTCTCCGGGCAAAATGATACTAACTTGGCATGGATATGCAAGTATTTTAGGAGGTGTTCTAGTATGCTGCTTGGATTGCGGATGAAAAATATTTTCTTCATCTTAATCGGTGCCGCGATTTATTCTTTTGGGATCGTACATTTTAATATGCAAAATAATCTTGGTGAAGGCGGCTTCACTGGTATCACCTTGCTCCTTTATTTCATTTGGAAATTAAATCCGGCGATTACGAATATTTTATTAAATATCCCTGTATTCTTAATTGGTTGGAAACTATTAGGACGGAACACCTTCATCTATACAATAATCGGAACTTCCGCAGTATCCGTCTTTTTAGCTATCTTTCAATCCTATCAATTTGCAATCCCTTTGGAAAACGATATGACGTTGGTTGCCTTATTTGCAGGAGTATTCATCGGAGTTGGTTTAGGGATTATCTTTCGCTATGGGGGCACAACGGGAGGTGTAGATATTATTGCTCGGCTTGCTAATAAGTATCTGGGGTGGAACATGGGAAATACGATGTTCTTATTCGACCTAATTGTTATTTCTTCCTCTATTCTGCTAATATTAGACCTCATCCAGGGCATGTACACATTAGTTGCTGTCTATATTGGGGCCCGTGTAATTGATGTTATTCAAGAAGGGGCATATCTTGCCAAAGGGGCGACAATTATTTCGAATCAAAGTGCAGAAATTGTGAAAGAAATTCAGAAAATGGACCGTGGTGTGACTATCTTTTTAGGCCGTGGTAGCTATACGGGAGAGAAGCTGGATATCCTTTACTGTGTCGTACCTCGAAATGAAATTGTTCGTCTGAAGAATACGATTTTAAAGGTAGATCCGTATGCTTTTGTTTCGATAAGTACAGTTCAAGATGTTCAAGGTGAAGGATTTACTCTCGATGAAAACAAAAGGCCGGTGCAATGATAAAGGCTTAAGCAGCCTGACAAGCTAAGGACTCGCAGAAGCTTTCTCAAGAAATAAATCATAAAAAAAAGAGATTGGCATACCGTTTACCAATCTCTTCTCTACCCTAGTCTCGGTTGTTCAAAAATATTAATATAAATCGTGCAAGCTCGAGTAAGGCGACAAGAGCTGCTGCAACATAAGTTAAAGCAGCGGCATCCAATACCTTCTTCGTTTCCCGTTCTTCATCATTCCGGATAATCCCAGTCGAGACAAGCTGTGTCATCGCCCGGTTGGAAGCATCAAACTCTACAGGAAGTGTAACAAGCTGGAAAAGGACAGCCGCCCCCATGAAGATAATTCCAAAAAAGAACAGCTCCATCATATTGAGGAAAATACCTGCAAGAATTAAAAAGAAGGAAATGTTTGAACCGAAGTTAGCGACCGGAACGAGTGCGCTTCTAAAACGCAAGAATGCATATTCTTCCTGGTCTTGAATGGCATGTCCAACTTCATGCGCCGCAATTGCGGAAGAAGCCATCGAACGGCCTCCGTAGATTCCGTCTGAAAGTCGGACAACCTTGGAGCGAGGATCATAGTGATCAGACAGTGTACCCTTTGTCCGTTCAATATTTACATGATACAATCCATTATCATCTAGAATCTTTCTTGCTACCTCAGCGCCTGTCATTTGGGAAGATGTCGGTTTTTTCGAGTATTTATTGTAAGCTGACTTAACTTTACCTTGCGCCCATAACGGTATAATGAGGATAAGCGCTATATAAATTAAATAGCTACCCATTTATATCCCTCCAATCGTACTTATATAAGTCAATTTTAGTCAGGATCTCGATTCCAGTCAACTATTTTGTCGCCGTCCTTTGTTTTTCTTCCCCGCCTTATTTTTTCTCCTTTATATTTTCTCCAACTCACATAAGATAATGTAATCAGAATGAACCCACCAACAATCAATAATGCTGGTAAAAGCGGAATCAACTCCGCATTTGTAAAGAGCCATTGCGGAAAACTAATCCTTTCTATGTTCAGTAACGGATACGGAAACGCGGCAGTAACGATCGAATAAATTAAGGTAGTACCGGATGTCATTCCCATTTTAGTCACCTCACCTAATCCATTTATATGATGAGGGACTCCTGTTTATCACCTTAGGATAACTTATTCTGCTTCCGGACCGTAAGCCAGTAAGCAAGGAATAAGCAAGCAATACTAAGCCAAAAGGTGAAATAACCAATTCTCTCCATGTACTGGGTTAATGAAGAATAAATAGGCATCATTCCAAATACGTAATCAATTACATCATTATGTAATGTCCATATCCCGGCAACAACAAGGTGTCTCATTTTTATTTTATAAAAAGGGGTATAGAGCACAGCTTGTATTGCCATCCCTGCATGGGAAAACATCAACATATAGCCCGCCGGACTTAAAGAGCCATCAATGATTAATGTAAGTAAGTTCATTACAACAGCCCAGGTACCGTATTTCACGAGCGTTACAAGCCCTAATGCTTCAATATAGGGGACGTTTCTGCCGAATAGGAAAAACAAAAGAAAAATCGTGAAAAATAAACTCGCTGTTGGGCTATCCGGAACAAAAATTAGGAATATATCAGGTGTGATTTCTAGTTGCGGAAGGTACCAAATATACCCATAGATTGTGCCGAATAGGTTTACAATAAAAAGTATGAAAATAAATATTTTATTAGAAAGAATATACCTAATCATCCGGTGACCCGCTCCATTCCTTAAAATAAATATCATTCCCTCCATTTTCACCCGCATTTGCTTTTATTCAGCGTAAGCGCAACTTTCTCCTGGAGGTCCGCAGTCCAGACACCTCTCGCTTTCCGCAGGCGGCTGGTGAGCCTCCTCGCGGGCAAGCCCGCTGCGGGGTCTCACCAAGCCTATCGACGAACAGGATGTTCTAATGCCGGCATTGGTCACAGGACGTGACCGTACTTAGCCGGCCTCCCGCAGGAGTCTCGAGGTGTCTGGACTGCTCCCAGGAAAGACCAAATTTGGAGCACTATTTTTCATTTTGTAAGAGGACACTTTTCATGGTGGGTTAGTTTCAATTAATAATAACCCTCTCTACCAGTTCAGTTGCCCGGTGGACGGTGACTCCTGCGGGAATAGCACGAGTCCGAAGACCCCTTAGTGCTCAGCCCGAGGAGGCTTCGGCTGTGCCCGCGGAAAGCATCCGTCAACCGGGCAACTGAACGGCGATTAGAACACCATAATTAGTGAACGAACCAGACACTTACGCTGAATGAAAGCGAGTAGTTGCTTTTGGGTTGTGAAGGTTGAGTAATTTAACTATAAGCCTTCGTGTTCCTCATTAGCAAGTATTAAATGCAACAAAAAGCACCTTTACCATTTCGATGGTAAAAGTGCTCTTCATGCTGAATAAAATTATTCTTCTTCGATCGATTCGTTAACGGATAAAATAAAATCTACCAATTGCTCTAATTCTTCATCCGTACCAGTAAATTGATCTGGTGGCATTGCTCCAATTCCGTTCACCGAAATGTCAGCAATTTCTTCCGCAGTGTGGTCAAACTCAGGACCGTACAATGCTGGAGCTGCCGTACCTTCTAATTCGGCACCGTGACACGCTAAACAGCTTGTTTCATATACTTCGTATCCCGGATGATCTGTGTCAATCACGACATCAACATCATCTGACGGCGGAACAGGTTTGTTCGCTTCTGCACGACTTTCCCAGTCAACTGCAGCTGCAGAAGTATAAGTCAACCAAATAACTGACGCTAAACCAAGTAACATCATTCCGACAGCAATTGGACGTTGATGAGGTCTGCGTCCTGGACCGTTATCCAAGAATGGTGCTAGAAGTAATGCACCGAATGCTATACCTGGAATTCCAAGCATTCCTAGCAGGATATAATTTCCGCTAGCAAATTCATATTTCAATAGTTCATACAGAAACAGGAAATACCAGTCTGGCAAAGGAATATATGCAGCATCTGTTGGATCTGCCAACCCTTCAAGTGGTGAAGGATGTGCCAATGTTAAAATTAAAAATCCAATAAGGAATACTGCACCTGCCAACCATTCTTTTAATAAAAAGTTGGGCCAAAAAGCTTCTGTTCTGCCAGGGTACTCTGAATAGTCTTTCGGGATTCGCGAGACTGTCGGTCCTTGTTTGATCCGCGAGTCTCCAACGAATTTCATGCCTTTCCCTCTTTGCATGATGCTTTCCCCTCCTTTTTATAGTGGTCCGGATATACCTTGTCTTCTAATTAAGATAAAGTGTACAGCCAATAGTGCAAATAATGCAGCTGGCAAGAAGAATACATGAATAGCAAAGAATCTAGTTAGTGTTTGTGCACCTACAATCGAGGCGTCACCCGCTAATAGAATCTTTAATTGATCGCCGATAAACGGAACTTGCTGCGCTATTTCAAGACCTACTTGTGTAGCGAAAAACGCTTTGTTGTCCCATGGTAGCAAGTAACCTGTGAATCCTAGTCCAAGCATGACGAAGAAAAGCAGGACCCCAACCATCCAGTTGAGTTCACGAGGCTTCTTGTATGCACCTTGGAAAAACACACGTAAAGTATGTAATAAAAGCATCACAATTACCACACTGGCACCCCAGTGATGCATTCCTCGAACAATTTGAGCATGAGCAACTTCAGTTTGCAAGTAATAAACGGATCGCCACGCATTTTCAATATCCGGTACGTAATACATTGTTAAAAACATACCAGACAAAATTTGAATAACGACTACGAAGAATGTCAATCCTCCAAAACAGTAGACGAATGCTGAGAAGTGGTGGGCAGGGTTAACATGCTCAGGAACTTCGTGATCAGCGATGTCACGCCATATTGGTTGAAGGTCGATGCGTTCGTCGATCCAATCGTATATTTTCTGTAGCATCTTTAATTAAGCCTCCCTGTGTGGTTTTGGATCTCCTAAGAATAGCATTCCATCCTTAATTTCCATTTCATATTCATCTAACGGCGCTAAAGGTGGTGTGCCTGGTACGTTAACTCCATCCTTGTAGTAGCGTCCATCATGACATGGGCAAAAGAATTCGTCTGGATACTGATCGCTTCCTTCCCAAGAAACAACACATCCTAAGTGTTTACATATTGGGGAAAAGGCTATAATTTCATCACTGTCATTTCTATAAACCCACGCAGAGCGGTTTACTTGTGATTCGTACCAGCCGTCTACTTGGTCTATGCTCCAGTCAATACGTTGTGGTTCTGATGTAATATCATCAACAGACAGTCCGACGTTAGCCAGATCTCCAGCACCTGTTGATTTGAGTACAGGGTCAATTGCCATTCTTACCGGAGAAATGAGCAGACCAGCTGCCATAAATCCACCTACTCCCATTAGTGTGTAGTTCAAAAATTGTCTACGGGATACTTGTTGCTTTTTTTCTTCACTCATGATTTTCCCCCCTCTATTCTTCATTAGTTGCGGACATTTTAAAAATTAATTTAGATTACTAGGACAATACCATGATAGCGCAATCTTGTACTTGGGTCAATATATAAACTAGACTCAAGCAGATAATATTCCTATTTAACAACATTTTTCAAAAAACTAAACGAAAAAGACGAAGTAGAACAAAATATAAAACCGTTATATTTACCAATAGGAACGGATAATTTCTGATAACTGGGAAATCTGATCCCGGATCACACTTTGCATTTCATTTGAATGGATATCTCCTGTTTGAATCCCCGGTAACCATAATAGATCACCTGCTAATTCTTTTTCATGCTTTCGCCAGGAAGGATCAAACGTCAGTAAAATGGTATGGTTGAATGGTTGATTCTCTGTTTCACTTATCCACTGATTCAATCGCTCTACCTCAATTGTTTTTTCTGCGTCTTTCAAATAGAAATAACTCGGAATAAGTAACACTCTACCACTTAGCTCTTGCTCGATTTCATTAGCGAATATCGTCATTATTTCTTGTTGAAAAGCATCTTTCCCTATGTCCTCATCATTTGTCAGTTGGAAAGGAATTAAAGGCATCAGAATGGTGTCAATATATTCTTTTGCTTGTACATACTTTTCCAGATCGTCTTTTCTCCACTTCATTGCAAACATTCAGCCTCTCTATATTATCAATTTTCATATACACTCAAGTTTACCCTAAGTAATGAAAAAGAATCAACCCATTCGTTAAGAAGTTGGTTGATTCTTTAGGTTTTTCTCGGTTTTCTTTAGTTCGTCGGAAAGTCTGATAAACTTATCATAATCTCTTTCATCGAGCGACTCATCAATTTGTTCAATTAAGCTTTTTCTTATTTGAGCTTGAAGTGTATAATTCATCAGCCGTTCCGCTTCCCGCTTGTCCTCATCCGTAATAAAATCGTCATCCGATAAGAACGGATTTTCTTCAAGGATGAGCGCATATTGCGGGTTCTGCCTCCATTGATGAAAGTTCAATTGGACATAAAGAGCTTCGTCATCGTTTAACCGAATATCGTGAAATGCTTTCTCCGGATCAGACGTAATTAATTTGTTGCGGTGGAAACGAAAAGCTACTCCATTTGAACATTTGGTTGAGATAATAATGCTGCGTGGACAAGCTTTCGCATGGCGAACAAAATGCAGATTACGCAGTAATTTATTATGACTCGCCAAATAAGATAAAATCCAGTTGCTTTCCCGAGCTTTCATTTCATACTGGTTCAGGAACCAATAAATAAATGCTTTCTTCTCATGCGGATGAATGACAGCGTTAGTCATATTAATCCTCCTCAGGTAGTCTTGGTGCATTCATAATCGAGATAAGAATTCTTCAATCGTGTAATCATCAGGAACAAGCTGTAAATACCTTTGAAACACGGCTATTGCTTCAGGTGTCTGCCCTTCTTCAATCAGGAAGTAACCATATTCCTTCAGAAAGTCTGTATCATCACTTAAATTCAAATACGCATCCTGATAAGCTTGAAGAGCTTCCTTATATTGTTCCTCCTCATTATAGGCTCTTGCCAATTCCCAGTCATATAAAGGCTCTAGAGATCCAATTGACTTCACGCTCGAGAGCAAGTCGATAATATCCGCATGCCTGTCCCGCTCTTTTAAAAATTCCAAGAAAAAGAGAATAGCTTCTTTATAATCCGGATCAATCGCAATTGCTTCCCTTATATATTCCTCACTAGCCGAATCATTATTCAATTGACGCGCAATCATCCCAGCAAGGAAATATAAATGTTTATTAAATGTATCTTGCTTTAGCCCTTTTTCTACAATATCAAATGCTTCTTGCAACATACCTTCATCTTGTAAAGCTTTTGCTAGATTTTCATAAACAGAATGATAATAAGGATCTAATTCTACTACGCGCTTCCAAGCTGTTATTGCTATATCATTTCTACCGGCCTGGCTAGCGGTGACACCGTATTTAAAATATTTATCCGGGGTTTTATCTTGTCCATTTTTGAAATATTCAAGTGCCTTTTCATATTCACCAATCCCCGCATAGGATTCTGCAAGGCGGTCTAATATAGAAACATCCGCAAACATTTCATGTTCCTTGGCAACTTTTTCATAATATGTCACGGCTTTTTTATATGTGCCGGTTGAAAAAGAAAGTTCTCCAAGTGCAAAATCAATTATAACTTCGTTGGGTAACTTTTGTTTGGCAGTAAGCAACTTCTGTTCCGCAACTTCAAATAGACCTTGGACCTGGTATAAGTCAGCTAGCTGGATTAATACTTGAATGTATGCTGGGTCCTCCTCTGATATTTCTGCTAAAAGAGCGATTGCCTGTTCATCATCTTCTTTTTCAATTGCAATATCAGCGAGGGTTAGAATCAGATCGTTTTCATCAGGGTATTTCTTCAAGAGTTCTGAAAGAATAAGTTCTGCTTCATCCAAGAATCCCCATTGTAAATACAATTCAGCGATTGTATATTTTTCATCATCATTTGCTTTTGGGGTATATTCTTCCAATAAGCGCAATGCTTGTTCTATTTTATTTTGTTCGACTAATTCTACTGCTTTTAAGATGGTATCCATTTCCCCATCCTTTCTTTAATCATGCTTACTGTAATAATATCGAAAACACCCTTCATATTCAATCAAATCACATTCGCCTGCAAGGTTGTTACTTCACTTCGGCTCCGCAGATCCCATACTCTTTGGGCTTCCCTTATGTTTAGAGGTGGGAGTATTACAGACCGTTAATGCGTGATAAAGTGAAACTTCATTCAGTGGGGGATTCCTTACCCCCCACTTAATGTTAGTTGAACAGAATCAGGTATTTACGGACTGTATATCCCCCACCTTCACATTGGTTTACCCTCTTGTATAGAGGTGGGGGGTATTACAGACCGTTAATACGTGATAAAAAGTAACCAAAGAAAGCATGATAATTTGACTTTCTTTGGTTAGATGGTTAGTTTGTTGTTATTCTTTTTAGGTCTTCAAAAAAGCTTGGATATGAGATGGCGACAGATGAGATGTCGTCAATAATGATGTCTTCTTTTGTAAAGAAAGAAGCGATAGCACCCATCATTGCCATGCGGTGATCATTATATGCTGATATATTTCCGCCTGCCAATTCCTGGCTTCCCTCAATAATCATTCCATCTTTTGTTGCCGTAATAGACGCTCCAAGTGTTGTTAGAACTTCGACTACGGCCGCAATCCGATCTGTTTCTTTCACCCGGAGTTCTTCAGCGTCTTTAATAACCGTTTTACCTTCTGCTTGAGTCGCAAGTAAGGCAATAATCGGAATTTCATCTATTAATCGAGGAATGATATCACCGGATATTTCTATTCCTTTTAAGCTCGAGCTGCTAATTTTAATATCACCAAGCAGTTCTCCGCCAATTCTTTCTTCATTACGAATCTCAATTTGTGCTCCCATTTGCATCAATACGTCAATAATTCCTGTCCGGGTAGGGTTTAGCCCAACCTTTTTTATAACAAGCGTACTATTTGGTTTAGCAGCCGCGGCGGCTAGGAAAAATGCTGCGGATGAGATATCACCCGGAACATAAATGTAGGCAGGCTTTAACGCTTGTTTCCCATCCATTCGAATAGTGTTTCCATCAACGTCAAGCTTTACCCCAAATGCTTCGAGCATCGTTTCGGTATGATCTCTTGTTTTAGCTTTTTCCGTTATAACCGTTTCACCGTTAGCAAAAAGACCTGCAAGTAATAATGCAGATTTAACTTGGGCACTTTTCACCGGTAAAGTGTATTGAATTGCTTGCAATTCCTTCCCGCTAATTGCCAAGGGTAATAGCTTGCCACCACTCCGTCCGAAAATAGTGGCATTCATATCTGAAAGAGGCAGTATGACCCGGTCCATCGGTCGTTCCGATAGGGAAGCATCCCCATAAATTGTTGTAAAAAGTGGTAAGCCGGATAATAATCCGATCATAAGACGGGCAGTTGTCCCTGAATTACCAAAATAAAGAGGTTCTTTTGGTTCTATCAGACTATCTGCACCATCGCTTTTGATGACAACTGTTTCCCCCTGCTGCTCGATAGATACTCCCATTTTCTGAAAGATATCCACTGTTCGCAGGCAATCCTCCCCATCTAGGAAATGGTCAATTTTTGTCCGGCCTTTTGCCAATGAACCAAAAATTACCGCACGATGAGAAATAGACTTATCTCCAGGTACTTCGAGTTCACCTATAAGAGCAGAAGATTGAGGTGAAATTCTTTTCTCCCCCACCCAATCACATCCTTTTATCAGTTTTGAATCATTGTTTCGTAACCATTTAACTCTAATTGTTGTTTACTTAGCTTCTGCGCATCCTTTGTGTAAAAACTGACACGGAGCACTCCGGTAATTCCTTCACGGATTTCCAGGATTTCAATATTTTTAATACTAATATTATGTTCGGCAAGAATTTGAGCGACCGATGCTATTGCTCCAGTCTGATCTCGAATATCGACATAAACATCATAGAATGCAGGTATTGCTCCAGCTGTTTTCGTTGGAATGCCGTCGCGATACTTCTGCGCATCCTCTAAATAGTCTATCATTGCCCGCTTTTCACTGTTGTCGATGAGTTCTTTCAATTGGATCATTTCTTCAATCCATTCTTGCAGCAAGACGGACATTTTTTTTCGGTTATGATAGAAGATGTCTTGCCACATCACTGGATTACTAGAAGCGATTCGCGTTATGTCGCGAAAACCTCCAGCCGCTAATTTTGGCAAAAAGGCATGGGTCTGTTGCCATTTTTTCGCCCGATGTACGAGTGACGAAGCGATTAAATGCGGGAAGTGGGAAATTACACCAGTCATTTCATCGTGTTCCTCTGGCTTTAAAACGACAAATTTACTTTTGGTTGGACTTAGTACATTTTTTAGTGTCGCAACCATTTCGTTTGTGCTCCGGATTGATGGTGCAAGCACATAGATAGCATTCTCAAAAAGGTGAGACTTGGCTGCCCCTATTCCCCGTTTATGGGAACCGGCCATCGGATGTCCGCCAATAAAAGCTATATTTTCATTTGTTAACTGTTCCGCAGCTTCGATAATCGCATGCTTCACTGAAGCCGTATCCGTCACAATCACTTGCCTTTCGAAAGGTATAGAATCAAGTCTTTTTATTAGCTCTATCGTTTCGGAAATTGGCGCCGCAAGGATAATAATATCAGCATCTTGAGCTGCCCGGGTAAAGTCGGTATATGCTTTATCGATAATCCCTTTCTCCAGTCCATATTGTAAGCTTTCTTCATTTAAATCATAGCCAAGAACGGTATGTTCTGGATTGATCTTGACCGCTTTCGCAAGTGACCCACCGATAAGTCCGATGCCTGCCACTAATATGTTTCTGTTTTCCATATTTTCACCTAATCTGCTCATCAAATTTCTGTAATAAGTGTTGAAGTTCCTGCATATCTTCCTTTGTACCAATTGTAATTCGGATTGAGTTCGGATACCCGAGCAACTCTCCCGGTCTTATAATAAAGCCATTTTCAATTAGATATTGAAAGACGTCTAAACCACTTGCAGGGGTGGAAACGAGAATAAAGTTTGTGTGGGACCGGTAATAATCCCAGTTCAATTCATCGAGAAACTGATAAAAACTTTCTTTTACTTCCAAGTTTTTAGCTGTTGTTTCACTAATAAATGCTTGATCTTCCAGTGCGACAGTTGCTGCTCTTTGAGCTACTGAGGTTGTATTGAAAGGACCACGGACGACGTTTAAATTATGGATTAATTCTGGATTACCGATTCCGTAACCGATACGTAAACCCGCTAATCCATACGCCTTCGAAAATGTCCGCAACGATATTAAATTGGGAAAAGATTTCGTATATGTAGTAGAATCAAGTAAATATTCATCCTCCACAAATTCTCGGTATGCCTCGTCTAAAACAACTAAAACATCTTCCGGACACTTTTTCATAAATTGGAGGAATTGGTCTTCTGTGTTCATGGTACCTGTCGGATTGTCGGGTGCGCAAATCCAGACGACTACAGTATCTACGTCGATCGCTTTAAGTATCGCTTCGAGATCATGTTTCCCGTCACTTGCAATGGGAACTTCCTTTACCGTACCCCCTTCAATAAATGTATTATGCTTATATTGTGGGAATGAATTGGCGGCCATAACGGTGTTGCTGCCTTCTTGCACGAATGCTCGGCAAATAATTTGAATAAGCTCCTCAGAACCACTCCCGAAAATTAATTGATCTTCTTCTACTGCTAATCTTTTACTAAGAGCAGTTCGAAGTTCTGCCGTATGCCCATCTGGATAAATATTTAATTCCGGTAAATGTTCCGATAAATCAGCTTTCACCTTGGAAGAATAACCGTAAACATTCTCATTGGAAGCGAGTTTGACAATTTTTTCCAAGCCATATTCTTCTTTAATCTCATGGGTTTGTTTTCCTTGCTGGTATGCAGTCAATTGACGTAATATCTGTTTTTGTTTCACTTTCTAATTTCCCCTCTTCTCAACTAATTCTGGTCGAAGCGTGATTGCTTCATTATGAAATATATGTCTGATCTCGGCCTGATTTCGGTCCGTATTTACTACCATCATAATCCGGATACAGGATTTCAAACTATTTCTCACATCGATTTCCGCCATACACATTACGGGAACATAGGTCCAACCAGAAAACTCTCTTAGTGCCCGTGCCGGAAAAGCAGCATCGATATCCTTAGTCGCAGAAATAAAAACATGGGAAACGTCTTCTGGTGCGACATCATTTGCTTCAATCATTTCCTGTAAGACACGTTTTGTATGATGGATGATTTCATCAGCTGTATTTTCCGTGACTGTAGTTGCCCCTCGTATTCCTCTTGAAACCATGTTACACCAGCCTCTCTCTAAATGTTTCTAAATGAACTTGTATTGCTTCATCAGACAACTCTTCTGTTTTTAATTTTCCGGGACGCTCTAAAAGCACCATTTTAATCCGTTGTTTCGTTGCCTTTTTATCTGCCTTCATATGATTGATGATTTTTTCCGCTTTAACAGTAAAACCTGTCAGTGGATAGTTGTTATCCACTAACCAATTCTTTAATTTATCAAACGGTAATTTACAGTTATATTCTCTTTCACTAACATGTATTGCAAATAATAACCCAATTGCGACCGCCTCGCCATGGGTGATATTTCCATATCCTAATTCAGCCTCAAGAGCGTGAGCAAGGGTGTGACCAAGGTTTAAATGACTTCGGATACCATGTTCCCGTTCATCAGCTTCTACGATCCCCTGTTTTACTTTAATTCCCGCCATTAAATGCGTTTGTAGTCTCTCTTGGTCCAAGGAGGCAAGAGAAGCTGAAAGCATTTCCTCAAAAAGGTCTTCACTGGATATCAGAGCTTCTTTTATTAATTCCGCATAACCAGACCTCGTCTCTCGCTCAGATAAACTAGTTAATGTTTCCGTATCGTAATAAACACCGACCGGCGGATAAAATGCTCCGATTAAATTTTTACCAAGGGGGTGGTTGATCGCTACCTTGCCACCGACGCTACTATCATGGGCAAGGATTGTAGTTGGTACTTGAATATAATCGATCCCCCGCATAAACGTCGCTGCCACAAACCCAGCTAAATCGCCCACAACACCGCCACCTAAAGCGATAATTAAAGAGTTGCGGTCCAAACCGGTTTCGATTGCTTTTGTCTGGGCATCATAATAGACATCGATATGCTTAGATTTCTCACCAGCTGGAATAATAAGCTGGGAGAAATCATAGGCTGATAATCCTTTTTTCACGTCATCTAAGTATAAATTTTCAATCGTTTCATCGGTAATGATAAGGATTTTGGAGTATGATTTACTTAAAAACTTATGTAACTTAAAACGGAGGCCTTCACCGACAAGAATGGAATAAGAACCGTTGCTATGCCGGACAGAAAGTTCCTGCATTAAAACCACCTGATTTCTTCACGGTACTTATCCAACGCTTCTTTAAGTTGTGGGAATTGATCATGCGGGAATTGATCGGTGATTGCCTTTGCAATTTCAAATGCGACAACATGCTCCATTACCACCGAAGCAGCAGGAACCGCACAAGGATCGGACCGTTCAATCGTTGCTGTAATCTCTTCCTTTGTATCAATATCCACACTCTTTAAAGGTTTTTTCATTAAAGTAGGGATTGGTTTCATTACTCCTCTGACTACGATTGGCATACCGGTAGACATCCCACCTTCAAAGCCACCTAAACGATTGGATGTACGATGGTAACCAAGTTCTTCATTCCACGCGATTTCATCATGGTTTTCACTTCCGTATATTTTAGCCGCATAAAAGCCTATACCGAATTCTACGCCCTTAAAGGCATTAATGCTAACAACACTGCCAGCAATCCGCGAATCCAGCTTACGGTCATAATGGACATAAGAGCCTACCCCTGCTGGAACACCTTCCACATACACTTCACAAACCCCACCAAGTGTATCACCTTCGCTTTTAGCATGGTCAATTTTTGCCATCATTTCTTCTTCAGCAGCAGCGTCAAGTACCATAACCGGAGATTTCTGCGAGATTTCTTGTCTTTCTTTCATCGACAGACTTTCTTGGTCTTCCGCCATGATACCTCCTATTTCCTTAACATATCCAGCGACTTCTATCCCAAGCTCTTTCAGCAGCTTCTTCGCTACGGCCCCTGCCGCTACCCGGGCGGCCGTTTCCCTTGCAGAGGAACGTTCCAGGATATTCCGAATATCACGATGTCCATATTTTAAAGCTCCGTTTAAGTCAGCATGTCCTGGTCGAGGGCGTGTGACTACTCGGCGCAGCTTCGTATCTTCGGGAATTGGATCCTCTCCCATAATATCTGTCCAATGCTTATAATCATCATTATGGATAACGAGTGAGATTGGAGAACCTAGCGTATAGCCATGTCTGATTCCACCCATAATTTCAACGAGGTCTGTTTCAATCTGCATGCGCTTCCCTCGCCCATATCCTTGCTGTCTGCGTAGTAAGGAATGATTAATATCATCTTTTGTTATTGGAAGATTTGAAGGGATACCTTCAAGAATTGTAGTTAATTGTTTACCATGTGATTCTCCTGCAGTTAAATATCTCAATGTACGATTCTCCTTTTCCCCATTCAATTCAGTTTTTAAGGCCACTGATTAGATTTCTAATTACTATAACATATTCAGACATCTTTTTGGACATAAATTATGTAAATATGAATAAATTTAAGATTTTGCCTTTTGGTAGAAAAAGGTGTCTAATAATTGTAAATTATATTTTTCTGGTGTAAAGATCTGTTCTGTACTGCCGACGAATAAAACACCGCTGTTACGCAATGAATTACTAAAGCCGCTATATATTTTTTCCTTCGCTTCATCCGTGAAGTATATCAGGACATTCCGACAGACGATCAAATCATAATTCGAAGGATAACTATCGGCAAGCAAATTATGTTTCTTGAAGGTTATGTTTTGCTTTAACAGCGGATCTAGCTTATACCGTCCATTTTCGTATGTAAAATGCCTTTGTTTCAAAGCAGGGGGAACTTCTTTTAAAGCTTGCTCCATGTATTCTGCTTTTTGAGCTTTCTTCAGCGCAGTTTCATCAATGTCCGTTGCAAGTATTTCCACTTTAATATTTGGAAAAAACTCTTTGAATAATATGGCTAAGCTGTATGGCTCTTCTCCTGTGGAGCATGCTGCGCTCCAAATGGTGATACGTGACTTGTTATTGGTTAGTGCTGGAATGACACGATCTTTTAAAACATCCCACCGTTTTTTGTTCCGGAAAAACTCCGATACATTAATCGTTAATCGTTCGATAAATTCTTTCATGAGTTCGTTGTCTTTGTTCATTGCTTCAAAGTATTGGATATAGCTGGAAAAACCGCGTTTATTTCTTAATGTAGTAATTCGGCGTTTCATTTGTGTTTCTTTATATAAACTGAGATCGATGTCGTGCCTTCTGTTTACACGATCAATAAACTCACTGTAATCATCAATCATCATATTCCTCCTCGTATAGAACTATTTCCAGTTACAATCAACCGATTACTTTCATACAGCGTAAGTGAAGCTATCGTCTCGGGGTCCGCAGTCCAGACACCTCTCGCTTTCCGCGGGCGGCTGGTGAGCCTTGACGTATAGGATGTGCTAATGCAGACGTTGCCACAGGACGTGGCGTTCTTAGTCTGCCTCGGGCTAACGCCCTGTGGGGTCTCACCAAGCCTATCGACGAACAGGATGTTCTAATGCCGGCATTGGTCACAGGACGTGACCGTACTTAGCCGGCCTCCCGCAGGAGTCTCGAGGTGTCTGGACTGCTCCGAGGAATGTCCTAATTTGGAACGCTATTTTTCATTTTAGGAATTAGATCGCTTATCATAGTGGTGGGTTAGTTTCCATTAATAATAACCCTCTCTACCAGTTCAGTTGTCCGGAGGACGGTGACTCCAACGGGAAAAGCACGGGTCCGAAGACCCCGCAGGGCTGTAGCCCGAGGCAGACTACGAACGCCACGTCCTGTGCGTCGAGGCTGAGGCCGTGCCTTAGGTGTACATCCGTCCTTCGGGAAACTGGACGGTAATTAGAACTCCGAAACAAGTAAACGAGCAAAGCACTTATACTTTATGATAGTAATTCGGAAGCTTTTCTTATTAGGTTTTTAAAAGTTGTTTCTGGTTGGGATATAACTATTTTCTATTTGTTATTTGTTCTTAAAAACCTCCGTTTGGGAACGGAGGTTTGTTGGTGGATTAGTAAATCCAGGTTGTATCTACTTTTTCGTAAGTAATTAATTCGCTTTCATCAAAGAATAGTTTGATTTCGCGCTCTGCACTTTCTGGTGAGTCCGAACCGTGGATGATGTTTTTTCCTACAGTGATTCCGTAATCGCCACGAATTGTGCTTGGTGCTGCTTCACTTGGATTCGTTTTCCCCATCATATTGCGTGCCGTTGCAATTACGTCCTCACCTTCCCAGACCATTGCAAATACAGGGCCAGAAGTGATGAATTCGACTAATTCACCGAAAAAAGGTCTCTCTTTATGCTCCCCGTAGTGTTGCTCTGCCAGCTCATTCGACACTAGCATTAACTTTGCCCCTGCAAGTTTGAAACCTTTTTCCTCGAATCGTTGTACAATCTTTCCAATTAAATTACGCTGTACTCCATCTGGCTTTACCATTAAAAATGTCTTTTCCATACAAACACTCCTCAAGTATAATGATTATGTAACCGCTAAAATTATACAAAATTATTAGGAAAATAACAATTATTTTCCTTATGTCCTCCGTTTTCCAATATATTTGGCAATGGATTGCAAGGTTTGTTTTGATTTGCTAGAGGGCAATTTTTCCAATGTTGCCAAAGCTTTACTCAAATATAAATCACTTAATTCATAAGACTTCTTAATTGCATCTGTTTGTTTCAATCGCTCAATGACAGCTTTCATATCATCAGGATGAACGTTGGCCGGATCTCTAAACACTTCTCTCGTATAAGAATAAAATTCTTCATTATCCATTCCATATAATACAGGGAGCGTGATATTTCCTTGCAGGAGATCATTGCCCGCTGGTTTACCGAGTTGCTTTGAAGTTTCCGTGAAATCCAATATATCATCGATAATTTGATAAGACATGCCAATATAGTAACCATAGCGATACATCCGCTTTATATCTCTGTCCGACAAGCCGGACAGAATAGCGCCCAGTTCACAGCTTGTTGCAATTAATAATGCCGTTTTTCTTTTGATTCGTCGCAAATAATCCCGTAATGTCTGGTCCCAGTTAAATTTATCCTCGATCTGCTCCATTTCACCGATCGCTACCTCGACAAGCGATTTAGATAGCGCCTTGTGAACTTTTGGATTGTTAATCATCGTTATTTCTTCCAGCGCCCTCGCTAGAATATAATCCCCTGTATACATCGCTACTCGGTTGGAGTAAGTATGTTTGATAGTCGGTTTCCCTCTTCTCAAGGTCGCTTCATCAATCACATCATCATGCACGAGCGTTGCCATATGTATTAATTCAAGCGCGATTGCTGCTCTATTAATATTCTCGGCATCATAATGACCCATTTGCCCCGCAAGAAGAACAAATACAGGACGAATTCTTTTTCCTCCTGCATGCAATAAATCTGTCGAAGCTTGACGTAAAACCGGGTGTTCCGCTTGAATCGATTGATTTAAAGATGCCTCGATCAAGTCGAGATCTTTTTTTAAGTATCCGTATGTTTTAGGAAGTTTCATATGTGTCACCTATACTTTTAAATTGCAACTTAGCTGGTATATTTAGCGAATCTGCTTTGTTCCCATATGCATTGCCGCTACGCCAAGGGTATAGCTTTTCACCTCGACAAAAGAAAAGCCCGCTTCTTGAAAGAGTTCTTTTAACTTATCTTTGTCAGGGAAATGCTTAGTCGATTCGTTCAGCCAGGAGTATTCATCATAACTTTCCGCAAAAAGCTTACCAAAAAGGGGCATGATGAAACGGAAATAAAAGAAATATAATTGCCTGAAGCCAATAATTTCCGGCTGCGAAGTTTCTAAACAAACTACCTTACCATTCGGTTTCACAACCCGGTACATCTCTTTTAATACCGTTAAATAATCACGGACGTTTCGTAAACCGAAACCGATTGTCACGTAATCAAACGTATCGTCTGGAAAAGGTAGTTCCATTGCATCTCCATGTACAAGATCAAGCTGTGATAAATTTAATGCATCACGTTTTTCTTCGGCGATAGAAAGCATATTTTTGCTGAAATCCAAACCGACGACTTCTCCTTCGTCACCGACAGCTTCAGCAAGGGTTAGAGCCCAGTCTCCTGTGCCACAGCAGACATCCAGCGCTTTTGCACCTTTTTCCACGTGCATTCTGTCCATCACATCTTTCCGCCATAATTTGTGCTGTTGGAAAGAAATAATGGAATTCATGGAATCATAATTTTGATATATCTTTTCGAATACGTGATGGACACGTTCTTCTTTTGTTTGTTTTTGCATATTTACCCTTCTTCCACATTCGAGGCTTTCATCGCAACATGATCCGCTCTTCTCTGTTTAAAGTAGTTATAAATTTCCCCAGAAGAATGGGGGAGTTGCTTTAACCCTTGTTGGAGGATCAGCCATTCTTTATGGAGAATATATCTAAATTTATCCTCTTTGTTCATATACGTATTGGAACGTTTAACATCTAACAAACTGTTAAGCACAATTTCATCTGCCATTACCCGTTCCTTCTCCTCTTGGAGCGTTGAAATATAGAACCACTGTGTTATGTTATCTACAAATTCATCGTGTTTAAAGTATGCTGCAACTGTTTTTAATAGCAATGTGTTGATTTGCACTTTCAAGTCGATATACTCGTTAAGGCTTGCGAATTCCTGATAGTAAAGTTTCATTTTCAACTCATTGATCGCTTTAATTGCAGACGCTAGTTTATGTATAAAATCAAACTCATCTATTTGTGAGAGCAGATAGTAGTATAAGCCACTATAATAATCACCAGCAAGCACGTGTAGCTGTCTGGATAGATTTTCCTCCGTGCTTTCATCTGCTTTACTTTCATTAACCAGTTCGTGGGTATCTAATGCTATCTGAACAAGCATGGTCGTAACAATATATGCATCACGCTTTGTATGGGGAAGCGCGGAATTAATTGGAACGAGATTTGATAGAATAAATAATTTATCATCTTCTATCACGGGCTTTTGAATATTTTTCCATAGAAAGTCATATCTTATTTTTTCTTCTATTGCTTTTTTAAATCGAAGTATTTCATTTACCGAGTTACTCAAGAGAGATCACCTAAGCCCTTTCGTCTATAGAAGTGCCTTAGCTATTATAGCATATTTAATTACAATCTACATCTTCCCATTTATGTAGAAGTAAAATTTGTAAAACTAGTGAAACTCACTTTTATTCGTTGCTCATTTCTCCATTATTTGTTTGAATAACAGCTTTGCCGCGGATCTTTACTGCAGATGTATGCTCGGTGAATTGCGCAATCATGATTTCATCCTTATCAAGCTTTTCTGTATGGTGAAATTTCGTATCGGTACCTCGGGTGAGTCCAATGACATTCACACCGTCTTCCAGCGCTTTGATAACAATATAATCTGTTTTGAAATTTGGCTCTTTCATGCTTTCATCCCCTTAAACACCTTATATTTTAAATTTACCAACTTCTATACTCTCATGATTTGCATGCTTTTTGCAACATTGTAGAATGCATTAAAAAAGGGTACGTATAAAACGTACCCTTTATAAGCCCTATGTAGCAAGTTATTTAACAGCATCTTTAAGAGCTTTTCCTGGTTTGAACGCAGGTACTTTGCTTGCAGGGATTTCGATTTCTTCTCCAGTTTGTGGGTTACGGCCTTTACGTGCTGCACGGTCGCGCACCTCGAAGTTACCGAAACCGATCAATTGTACTTTTTCACCTTGTTTAAGTGAATCCATGACAGTTTCAAATACAGCTTCAACTGCTTTTGTTGCGTCTTTCTTAGAAAGCTCAGTTTTCTCAGCTACTGCATTGATTAAATCAGTTTTGTTCATGACATTCACCTCCTCCCGAAATGTTAAACTTGACAGTGTAACAAACAAAAACTACTTAATTCATTTGTTCACATCTTTGTCTCCTTTTATACCTTGTTACCAAAATCAATTAGTAACAAGGCTAATATTAAACGAATTCGCTTTGAAATTCAACAATATATGCGCTTTTTCTGCATATTTTTTATAAAAACAGCTACTTCGCTCCATTCGTCAGATATTTCAGATGTGAAAGCAGTTTTCATTTGAGTACCCTATACTATACCTATTCGACAAGGATTTCTATTTTCCTGCCGTCCAAAAATAAAAAGCAGCCTTTTTCAGCTGCTATAAAATGATTGCCAATAATCCGCCCGATCCTTCATTGATGATGCGCTCTAATGTATCCTTCAGTTTATATCTGGCGTTTTCTGGCATTAATGAAATTTTTCCTTGAATACCTTCTCGTACAATTGAATTGAGAGATCTTCCGAATATATCCGATTCCCAGATAGATAATGGGTCGTCTTCAAAATCCTGCATTAAATATCTCACAAGTTCTTCACTTTGCTTCTCCGTCCCGATAATCGGTGCGAATTCTGATTCAACTTCGACTTTAATCATATGAATGGATGGAGCAACTGCTTTCAGTCTTACGCCAAATCTTGTACCTTGCCGGATAATTTCCGGTTCATCGAGGATCATATCTTGTACACTCGGAGCTGCAATTCCATAACCCGTCTGTTTTACCATCTGCAGGGCACTTGCAATCTGATCATATTCCCGTTTCGCATGGGTAAATTCCTGCATAAGTTCCAATAGATGGTCTTTCCCCCGGATTTCTTCACCAACAATTTCTTTTAATATTTCATCATACAATTCCGGCGGAGCGTGGAGATCAATTTCCGCAATTCCTTCTCCCATCTCCATACCGGCTAAGTTTGCCTGGTCAATGTATTCATATTCTGAAAATGTTGCAACAATCTCATCGACATCTCTTAAACGTTTAATGTTCTTCACTGTTGTTTGAATTGCGCTCTCATAATTCTCCCGCAGCCAATGCTCCTCTTTAAGGACCATCACCCAGCTTGGTAGATTTACATTCACCTCAAGTACAGGGAATTCAAACAAAGCTTCGCGGAGAACTTTATAAACATCTTGCTCTGTCATATTCTCCACACTGACAGCTACAACGGGGATATCATACTTCTCAGCTAACTCCGTTCTTAAAAATTCTGTTTCCGGGCTTGTCGGGCGAACGGAATTCACAACCATAATGAATGGTTTGCCAACATCCTTTAATTCCTCGATTACCTTTTCTTCAGCCTCTTCATAGTCCGAACGGGCAATCTCTCCAATTGTGCCATCGGTTGTTACGACAATTCCAATGGTAGAGTGTTCTTGGATTACTTTTCGCGTTCCAATCTCTGCCGCGTCATGGAATGGTATAGGTTCTTCATACCAAGGAGTGTGAATCATTCGTGGTCCATTTTCATCTTCAAATCCTTTTGCTCCTTCGACTGCATAACCGACACAATCGACAAGCCGCACATTCACATCGAGACCTTGTTCTACATTGACGGTGACTGCTTGATTAGGGATGAACTTGGGCTCCGTTGTCATGATTGTTTTCCCTGCAGCGCTTTGGGGCAGTTCATCCATTGCTCTTGATCTGTCACTTTCATCGGTGATATTTGGCAGGACGACGAGTTCCATAAACCTTTTAATAAATGTTGATTTTCCCGTACGGACAGCTCCGACTATTCCAAGATATATATCTCCGTTTGTCCGTTTAGAAATATCTTTAAAAATATCGATTTTCTCCAAAGAAATCCCTCCCGATCCTAAAAACTATTAGAAATACAGCGGAATATTACTTGACATTACAAGTCTATGATGTTGTCCTAATAAAATATGCATGATTAATCAATACTAGAATGCATTTATATATCTTCCATTATTCTTCGCCTCCATGATATGAAAAGCTATTGGAAAACTAATATGTTATGGAAAACTCCAGATCCCCCACCCTCTCCTTCCGGGGGCACCTGACGAGCCTCGACGCGCAGAATCTGCACATGTAGGCATTGACCACATACAAGAGAGAGAATAGTCTGCCTCGTGGATAAGCCTGCTGAGGGCCTTCTCGATGCTTCTCATTCCGCAGAAGTCAGGAGGCGGCCGAGGCAAACTAAAGGTTCGCACTTTAATTTATACACTCAAAAAATTAGACAGCCTAGCTAACATATCTTCCGGGAGCAGTCCGGATACCTTGAGACTCCTGCGGCAGGACTAGCCTAGGTAAGACCCTGCAGCATGCAAAGTGTGCGAGGAGTAACCTGACCGCCTGTGAAAAGGAGAGGTATCGGGACAGTGGATCTCCAGATAGAAAACCGATGATATATATCAATTAAAGCGAACAATAAAAAACCCTCGGAACAGTATATGTGCCGAGGGTGTTGGTTTATGCATGTTTTTTTGGAGGCTATTCCTCCTCCATCATTAAGACCGGTTCTCCGTCTTTTACCGTGTAAGGAAGCGAATAGGCTGGTGCAAAGGGAGTGTGGTCGGTTAAGAGATAACGGATGTCGTCTCCCTCTTCATAGTCATGATCATATTCGTCTAACGCTTGCTGTAAGTCAATCCGGTAGTCTACATATAAGTTTCCTTCCACATCCATAATAATCGGCAAGTTCTCCTGACTATACGGACTTACGACAGTCGGCGGTTCATCTAGTTTCAATTTCTCATGATCGATGAGATAAATACCATCTTCTACCTTTTCACCAAAAGCCGGGTATGTATGTTCATCACGAAATGTATTCATTCGAATATTAACACTGCGGATGGCTTCCGTAATTCTTAAATCAATCACTTTAACAGTTGGATCAACTTCTGGATTAATTAAAATATATTGATAATAGCCACCATTTTCAAAAGCGTTGCCTGGGATTTCTGCAATCGCATTGTGCTCCTTCAACAAGTTAAAATCTATTAAATATTTCTCAAAAATTGGTGTGTCGCTCGGTTTCGTGCGAATTGGCACGAGGCCATCCGTCTGTTCTTGATAAGTATTTACGGCAGACTGGACTGTTTCAAGCTGTGTAGCATGCGGTACTTGATTCTCTACTCGTTCACTGTCCGGGTACAGGCAGCCCGCAAGCAGGACGAAGGAGAAGGCAAGTACGGCTATTTTTATGTATGAAGCTTTCACTTTTTACCCTCCTGATAACTATCTTGTAGGACCTGTAAACACGACAAAAAGAATAATCAGTGCACCGGATACTAAGCTGAAATAGGCAAGTAAAGAAACGATTCCCGCTATCCAGCCCTTTAATTTTTGTCTGCTTAACCAGATCAGACCCATTGCTAAAAATAATAAAATCATCCCCGCAAACGATACGTACATTTTAAACATGGATATGCTCATTTTATTTCACCCCTAATTTATAGAATCTGCTTAGGAACACCACATATTATACCATAAGCAATTCATATAATTATATCAAGATGTATAAGCTTGTAAAAAAAACCGGAACAGAGGGGGCCGCTCCGTTCCGGGTGACTAGATAATACCCTTGCAGACTCTATCCACGAATGCTTGTGCGATTTATTGTATGCGAGAATGCAACGTTCTGTATCCTCATCTGCCTACTGACCTAATTAATTATCGAATAAATTATTCATGGTTTGAGGATTCATTGGAACTTTATTCTTAACAATTGCTTCTACGATCTTATCCTCTTTATCCTTGGAAACAGGTTTGTTCGCTAATCTAGATAAGCGTTGGATAAGTTCGCGGACCGTTTTTTCATCAGAAAAGTCAGCGTGTTTTACGGAATCTGCCACCTGGTAAATCTCCTCAGGGGATATGTTCGCTTTTTGATTGATTTTATCGAACATGCCTTTTTGAAAATTATTCACTACATTTCCTCCTTGATTCTTTATTTCAACATAGTATATGCAAGGAGAAAGAATGCGTGTGAATCAGGAGTACAGATCCTTAAGCATCTGATCAAGTCCGGCCATCTCTTCACGCTTGTCTCTTGTCATCAATTGAGTGACCGCATCTTTAGGATTTTTATTTTCAAAAAGAATCTGGTAAATCCCTGAAGTGATCGGCATTTCAACCGCTTGTTCTTCAGCAATCTGATACGCGGCCTTAACTGTACGCACCCCTTCAACAACCATGCCCATTTCACTTAGGACATCATCAAGCTGGTGTCCTTTACCCAGCAAGTTTCCAGCACGCCAGTTCCTGCTATGGACACTTGTACACGTAACAATCAAGTCACCAACACCGGATAATCCTAAGAAACTAATCGGGTTCGCTCCTAGCGATGTTCCTAATCGGGTAATTTCAGCAAGTCCTCTTGTGATAAGGGCTGATTTAGCATTGTCACCATACCCCAACCCATCTGAGATACCTGCGCCTAGGGCGATAATATTCTTTAATGCTCCGCCTAATTCAAGCCCTAACACATCTTGACTTGTATACACTCTAAATGTATCACTATTGAATAGATTTTGAGCATGTTTACTCTTCTCTGGATTCTTCGCCGCAACTGTTACCGTTGTCGGGTGTCGCAATGCAACTTCTTCAGCATGGCTTGGACCCGATAGAACAACGATATCGTCGGAAGGATATTCCGGAAATTCTTCAGCAATCATTTCCGATACGCGCTTCAATGTAACGGGCTCAATTCCTTTCGTTGCGTGAATGATCGTTGCTCCGTCCGGTAAGACATGTTGTAAAGAACGGGTCACTTCCCGGATTGCCTTTGCTGGAACAACAATTAAGACAGCCTCCGTTCCCTTCACTGCCTCATTTAAGTCAGAGAAGGCTTGGATTCCTTCAGGTAATTCTACATCTAAATATCTTTCATTGCGCTTTGTATTGTTAATCGCTTCAGCTTGCTCCGCCCGGTGGCTCCACAATCTTACGGAATGACCATTATCAGCTAAAACGATACTTAAGGCAGTCCCCCAGCTCCCTGCACCTAACACTGCAATTTTTTTCATATAACTTTCTCCTCTCTGGCTACTGACGTCTTCTTACAAAAATGTTGATCGGTGTGCCAGTATAGTCAATCGCTTCCCTAATCTTATTTTCTAAAAATCGCTTATACGAGAAATGCATTAACTCCGGATCATTAACAAAGATTACAAAGGAAGGAGGCTTCACAGAAACCTGTGTCGCATAGAGAACCTTCAAACGCTTCCCTTTAAATGTCGGAGTTGGGTTCACCGCAATTGCATCCATAATCACATCGTTCAACAAATTGGTAGGTATCCGTTTTGCATGGTTCTCACTGACCATTTTAACAACCGGAAGCAATGTGTGCAGTCGCTTTTTCGTCTCCGCAGATAAAAATACAATCGGTGCGTAATCCAAAAATTGAAACTGCATTCTGATGTCCTCTTCGAATTTCTGCATTGCCTTTTGATCAGATTCGACGGTATCCCATTTATTAACTACAATGACAACTGCCCGCCCTTCTTCATGGGCATAACCGGCCACTCGTTTATCCTGTTCAATGATTCCAGTTTCAGCATCAATCAAGACAAGGGCAACGTCCGCCCTTTCAATCGCCTTTAAAGTCCGCAGCACACTATATTTCTCCGTCGTCTCATATACTTTCCCGCGTTTTCGCATACCTGCCGTATCGATGATGACATAGTCTTGTCCATCCCTAGTGAATGGAGTATCAACCGCATCTCGTGTCGTCCCTTCCATATTACTTACGATGACACGATCTTCATTTAAGAGTGCATTTACTAAGGAGGACTTACCGACATTCGGCCGCCCGATTACACTGAAGTAAATCGTTTCATCATCATCTTCTGGTTCTTCTTCTGGAGGAAAGTGGCGAATCACTTCATCCAGTAAATCACCAAGACCGAGACCATGAGCGCCTGAAATAGGAAAAGGCTCTCCAAATCCAAGAGAATAATATTCGTAAATAGTTTCTTGCATCTCTGGATTATCTATTTTATTCACACCTAAAACAATCGGTTTGTTGGATTTAAATAATAATTTAGCAACTTCCTCATCCGCTCCAGTGATTCCTTCTTTACCATTTACTAGAAAAATAATAACATCTGCCTCATCGATTGCAATTTCAGCTTGTTGGCGCATTTGAACAAGCAATGGTTCGTCGCCCGCTTCAATTCCTCCTGTATCGATGAGATTAAATTCTCTATTCAGCCATTCCGCTTGCGAATAGATCCGGTCTCTTGTAACACCGGGAATATCTTCTACAATTGAAATTCTTTCACCGACTAATCGGTTAAATATCGTTGATTTGCCTACATTAGGTCTTCCAACTATTGCAACAACTGATTTTCTCATGAAAGGAACTTCCCTTCTACACCATACTTTATTACTTCATTCATTCTAGCAAAATCAACCGATTTAAACAATTTTAAACCGAAATCAATGTTTTACAATGATGTACAATTCCTCGCTTAAGGAATGCGCAATTCCGTCTGTTATCGCTTCCAGATTTGCAGCAATCATTTCCAGTTCTTGCTTGGATTCACAAATAAAAATTGGTGCGCCTCCATCAATTTTTGATTGATCTGTTGTAATGACGGCAAGGATGGCTTTCTCGATATTCATCATTCATCCCTCGTTTCATGATAGGATTTTGATTCGGTAGGCATGCGGATTGCGCTTTCGAGCACTGGAACGGCACCGATAATTTTAATGGCAAGGTCAATATCACGGTTTTGCGGAAGAATAAACATACCGATTCTGCCGTCGTCCAAATCCCGTTTAATAAGCGGTGTTAAAGCTGGTGTTCCCGAGTCACGAAAAATCCCAAGTGAAACAGAAACGTCGTGAAGCATTGCCTGTCGTTGCCCTAAATTAGCTAAGGTCTGCACGACATTCCGGTTTTTCGGATAGATGATGAATCCGGCACCGTATTTCAATATTTCTTCACGTCTTTCTTTTAACCCAATATTCATAATATAAATATTATCAACATACAACCCCGCACCATCAAACTTCAAAGGGGTATATTCGATATTAGCGATGCTTTTAATCGTTTTGCCACTCATTAGGCGTAACCCTAGAAGGACGGAAACAACACCTCCAGCGATCGCAATGGGAAGGCTAAAATAAATATACAATACTGTAGAAATAAGCGCCGTGAAAATACAAAGATAATTTCTGCTTTCAAATGAAATTGCAATCCCTTCAATATACACTTTCCCACGGGGAACTAGCTCCAAGGGGTCAATCTCAGTCAATGTATTCCTCTCCATATTACGGACCTCCCGAAATTGCGTAGCGGCAACCGTTAGTAACGTAACTGCCGTATATTCTCGCTCAATTAATGCAGGAACTGCAATCGCCCCTAAAGAGGCCGCAATAAATCCAAGAGAAACGTGAATGATTTTCCCGTGGAGATAGGTTGGATACTGTCTATAATCAGTTCTCAACATTAGAATCCTTGCCATCGTACCGACAAACACGCCAAATAAAATGGCATACTTAAATTCGCTCATATTCTCACTCCTTGGCATTCAGTCTGCCAAAAAAGCAAGTCTGGTATACACCAAGAAAAAGGTCCTCCTTTCGCAGGAAGACCTTTCATTATTATTTATATTTGTCGAGCTGATCGCCAATAACGTCTCCGAGTTGGAATCCGGAATGGTCGTCATCTTTTTCATAATTTTTTACTTCGACTTGCTCTTTCTCCTGTTCCAATTCTTTGATACTTAAGGAAATACGTTCGTCTTCTTCGTTCACGTCAAGCACTTTAACATTCACTTGCTGACCTACTTCAAGCACTTCATCTGGTGTGCCGATATGACGGTTCGCAATCTGAGAAATGTGAACAAGTCCTTCTACTCCAGGGAATAATTCAATAAAAGCACCAAAGCTAACTAAGCGTTTAACGGTTCCTTCTATCACATCACCTTGAGAAACGCGTTCCCCGATGTTTGTCCAAGGTCCTGGTAAGGTCGCTTTATGGGATAGAGAAATTCTTTCATTATCTCTGTCGACGGATAGCACTTCCACTTCAATCTTGTCACCTTCTGAAACAACATCGGAAGCTTTTTCAACATGGTAGTGGGCTAATTGGGAAATATGAACTAGTCCATCAATACCGCCGAGATCAACGAATGCACCAAAGCCTGTTAGGCGTTGTACAGTTCCTTCAATTACTTGACCTTGCTCGAGAGAATCAAGAAGTTCTTTCTTTTTCTCCTCTTCTTCCTTTTCAACTACGGCACGGTGAGAAAGGATAACGCGATTTTGACTGCGGTCGAGTTCTTCTACAATAACTTCTAATGTTTTACCTTCATAATCACTGAAATCTTCTACATAATATGTTTCTACGAGTGATGCAGGGATGAAACCACGCACACCCACATCAACAACAAGTCCACCCTTAACAACTTCTTTTACAACGGTTTCAAAAACTTCCTTGTTGTCATGCTTTGCTTCAAGGTCTTCCCATGCTTTTTCAGCATCTACTGCCCGCTTGGACAATACTACTTCTTCATCTGTCAATTTCTTCACTTGTAGGGTAACAGAATCCCCTTCGCTTACAACATCGCTTGGAAGCTCGACATGTAAGCTGGAAAGTTCACTAATTGGGACAATTCCCTCTGTTTTATAACCGATATCTACGAGAACTTGTTTTTCCTCTACTTTTACAACTGTTCCCGTAACCGTATCTCCTACATTTAATTCTGGTATTTCGTTAAATTCGTTAGTCATAACCTTAGCCCTCCTAATAGCATCATAGCGATATAAAATTATTCTTTCTATAACTTCTAATAATTACATTTCTTTGTCAAGTAAAGTATTCTAATTTTGCTTATTTTTATACTTTTCCACTTCTTGCAAGATAGAGTGGACGACTTCATGGATGGAAAGGGATGTGGTATCAAGTTCAACCGCATCATCTGCCTTAACTAAAGGTGCTGTTTCACGGTTAGTGTCTATTTCATCTCTTTTCTCAATTTCAGCTTTTAATTGTTCTAAATCCGATGGGATGCCTTTTGCAATATTTTCATCATGACGCCTTTTTGCTCTTTCATCAACAGATGCCACGAGAAATATTTTCACTTGTGCACCGGGAAGGACATGGGTACCAATATCCCGGCCGTCCATCACAACTCCACGGTCTTTCGCTAATTCCCTCTGCCGTTTCAACATCTCTTGGCGTACGGCAGTAAGCTTAGCAATATAAGATACATTCGCAGATACAGGCTGGTAACGGATTTCTTCTGTTACATCTTTTCCATTCAAAATAACACGTTGTCCTGTCGAATCGTTGGCAAGTTCGATATTCGTCTCTAGTAACAAGTTTAAAACTGCTGCCTCATCGGAAGGATCAACTCCATCGTTAAGCGCCTTCAACGTTAATGCACGATACATCGCACCTGTATCCACATAGATATAATTTAATTTCTCGGCTACAATTTTTGCGACCGTGCTCTTACCAGCAGCTGCCGGACCATCAATCGCAATAGCTATATGTTCTTCCTGCATCTACAAACTTCCGTCCTCTCATAAGCATGTGGGTAATTTCTTCATAAGTACTGTAAGTAATAATCATTTCTATCTCTTGTTTATCATAGCATAATTCAATTTGACTGGTCTACAATCTCTACTTAAGATAATTCTTTTTTTCTCATTTCCCGCTGTTTTTCAAAACAGTAACTGATGACTAATTGTTGATCCATCGGTTTTAATCCAAGGAACTTTATTGAAGCTGTATGGATTCCGTTTCTCAGTTGCAAGAAAACGACTTGACCCGCTGTCTGTATATAATGATATTTCCCTGAGCTAAAGCTGAGTACGAGCCAGACATTAATCACTTCATGTATATCCAGTAGATCTTCCCTTGGCACGATTAATGATAACCCGCCACCGCTTATGTCGGAAGTAACCGTTGTAAAAGCTTCCTTGTCCTCATTTTGACGATGGATAGCGGCATCAATTGTTGCATCCACACGTACAAACTGTCTCCGCTGAATTCGCTCAATATCTTCTAGCTCTGGTTTACAAAGTGCTAAAGCGGGGACATTCATCTTAACTCTATCTGCAAGTGTCGTCTGAAATTGATAAACTGCTTCATCATCACCTACGAAATCAACTTTAAAAGAGGCACCTATTTGGAAAAATTTGGTCTTCCCTGTTTGTTTATGTACGGGATAATCAATAAGAAGATAGTTGTCGTTGATGTCAACAACTTTACAATAATATTCATCCGCTTGCAATCCAGGTTCTTTAAATGTTAATCCCAGTTTTGTGCCAATCTTTATCATTGGTCCTTTCATATCTTCACCACGATTCTATCTGCCTTCATTACGGAATGATTGTATATATTTATTATTACAGATTTAAGAGAAAAGGGGAAGGCTTTTTGCCTCCCCCCTTTACCTGTATTAAAAAAATATAAAATAAAGATGCAGTGGACAACTATAGTTGCTAGCAATCGCCACATCCGTTCTGGAGCTTTTTCAGGAATACTTCAATTCCTTGCCCCCGAGTTTTTCGACTTTTTCTTCTCTGCCATCCATGGCGTTAATGAAGATGCGGTACGTATCATTGTTGAATGTACCTAAGAATTCATAAGTAAGCACTTCTTCATCCACATCATTCGTAATAATCGCTAGGCCGCTTTCTTCTATTTGGACATTCGGATTAACGAATTCACGTGCTTCTTCTTCCGTTAGTTCCGGTTCATCGATTTCTCGTTCATGATGATTACTATAATATTCGCTTGCTGTCACTCCTAAGACATCTCCATTATCTAGCGCTACTTTCACCTCTACGGAATCAGAATAAATCCGAATGCCATCCTGATTATAATTGAACGAATACATTCCGACATTATTCAGCTCCATACTTTGATATAGTTCCATATCGTCAAAGTCAAATTGCTCCAAATATTTTTCCGCATGTTCTTGTCCTTCATGCAAACTAAGCTTCTTATTTTCTACCGGACGTTCGATTAATAATGTTAACGGATAACCTCCTTTTTGAGAGAGGTCCATGTAAGCGCGTTTCTCACCATTTTGATAAGATACACTGTAAATTGGAATATCGGCGCCATCTCCAGAAGGTGTAATTTCAATATTTTCTTTCGAATTGATATCGAAAATCTTTCTGCTTTTATCTAATGCTTCCTCTTCACTCAATTCTTTTCCGGGTAGATTTTCGAAGTGATCTTCTGGTTTTGTACTAACCCCGATTAAACCGGATTGGCTGTTCGCCTCAGCGTACCCCTCCACTTGCTTCTCCACAGTTTTAAACCCATCGATAATCGTGTTATCTGTTTGGTCATTGTTAACCAATGCAAGCTGAACATCCATCCACCGCAAATTATTTTCAAGTGCTAAATGCTGTACATGCCGCAATTCATCCTTAATATCATTTGCTTGCACGTAAAGATTCTCTAGAACTTTCGTTTCATCTTCAGTTAGCGGGTCATCATCCAAGTTGCGAATTGCCGTGCGGTACGTGAAATCACCAATATTCGAGAGAAACTCTTCTGTTTTATTAAATGGCAAGAGCCCAAGTGGTAATTGGGAAACATTGGAATGGGCTTCTGAAGTAATCCGCCAAATATCAACGAACTTAGGTGATAACCGTTCATGGGAGTTCATTGCCAGCACTGTTCCAATCTCATCATGCAGTAAATCCATATAATAACTAAGTTCGTGGAATGATTTTTGATAACTGTTTTCCGCCTGTATTAAAATCGCATTTTTCTCCTGGTGTTCTTGGTAGCCCCAAATGGCTGCACCAACTAATCCGAGCGACAGAATACCAATGGTAATCCAACGAATCATACTATTCACGCCTTCCTATTTACAAAAGATATGCTTACCAATTTGCTTAATCTGCGGCCTTGACCATATCCAAGGCGAGGTTGCCGTATCCGGGTTAAAATAATAAATGGCATTGGATGAAGGATCCCAACCATTAATTGCATCAAGCACAGCCTCTTTTGCCACATCATTCGGTGTGAGCCAGATTTGACCATCTGCTACGGCTGTAAAAGCCCGTGGCTCAAAGATGACACCTGAGACTGTATTGGGAAAACTAGGACTCGCTACCCGGTTAAGAATTACGGCTGCAACTGCAACCTGACCTTCATATGGCTCTCCCCTTGCCTCCCCATATACCGCATTTGCCATCAATTGAATATCATTCTGTGAAAAGCCTTGCGGAACATTGACTGCGGTTGTATTATCTACCGGTACATTTTGCTCTGTTTGTTGTGCTTGGCCAGCCTGTTGCTGCCCGCCTTCCGTTCCGCCATAATGACTAAAGCGATTACCCTTGGAAATTTGTTCTTTCACATAAGCTTCATTGAACTGACTCGCTTTTACTAGTTTATTCTTTGTCTCCTGACCAGCGAGCCCATCAATGTTCATACCGAATTCATATTGGAAATTGCGAAGAGCCCAATATGTTCCCCACCCGAAAACTCCGTCAATATTTCCGTTGTAAAATCCTAAATATTGTAATCTCGCCTGTAATTCAATAACATCATCCCCAACTGCACCATGTTGAATAACCTGGGGACTGAATGCTTGTGCCTCTTCTTTTCCGTCGAAGAATAAAGGTAATAGAAACAAACCGAAAACGATGAAAAAACTAATCTGTCTGTATCGCAAGTCTAACCCTCCTCAAAAAACGATTCGTCATGCCGAAGAATCTTTGCTTATCTTCCGCGAAATGTTAACTAAGTTATCAGAGTATAAGCGTCCGTTTCCTCTCACCTTTTAATTTGATTTCCTTATCTTTTACAAGCTGAAAGATATACGAACGGTTACACTTTGATAAAGCAATGACTTGAGGATAGCTTTTGTTGCTAATCTATTTTTATACACTTTTATGAAATAAAAAGCATGTACAGCTAGGGATACTGTACATGCTTTTGTAACGACGTATTCTGTTCTTTAATTCAAATCAGGTTGATTAGCAATTTTCATGCGGTGAAGTCCGAATATCCATAAGATAATCATAAATGGGACAAGGTAGTAAATCCAGTTGCTCGAAACTGACTGCAAGATGTAATTATAGATTCCATGAAGTAGAAACGGGATGAAAAAAGCGAGCCAAAGATTAAACCTTGTCTTACTTACACGTGTCTTCGCTTTTCCGAAATAATACCCCATAATAACACCGAATAATGCATGAGATGATACAGGGAATATCGCTCTTGAAAAGGCATACTCAATGCCATTTGTCAGTAAATATAAGATATTTTCCACCGAGGCGAAACCCAAACTGATTGCCACCGCATATACAATTCCATCATAATGGTCATCAAATTCGTCATGGTGGTACATGGAGAACATAAAAATAAACCATTTTAAAAATTCTTCCAGTAATGCTACTTGGAAAAAGGATGTCAAGAAAATATTTAACACGAATCCTTCCTTTACAAATGCATGCTGCACAAACATAATCGGAAATACAATCAGACAGCCTAATAGAAAAGACCGTACAATTAAAGGGATTGGTTCCGTATATTCATCCTTTAGATAAAAAAAGGACATCAATGCTACAACAGGGGCAAGTCCCACAGAAAAAATAGCAATCATAGTTATAAACCTCTTTCCAAGTACAATACTTTTATCGTATCATGAAGTTATCCTATTGGAAATAGTGAAAATGTGAAGCAGGTGATTTCGTTGAAGAAAATCTTGATTATCCATACAGGTGGAACAATTTCGATGCTGGAAAACAAGGAAACTGGAGCAGTTAACGTTACAGATGAACATCCATTGACTAAACTGCAGGATCAATACAACAAATTTGCCGATGTGGATGAATTCGTTGTTTTTGACCTGCCTTCCCCACATATTACACCAAAGAACATGTTGGAACTGGCAGAGTACATTAAACAATCCATACCTAAATACGATGGGATTGTCATTACTCATGGTACAGATACACTGGAAGAGACGGCGTATTTCCTTGATCTGGTGATCGATACTGAAAAGCCGATTATCATTACCGGTGCCATGCGTTCCAGTAATGAAATCGGATCAGATGCACTCTATAATTTAATCAGTTCCCTCCGCGTTGCCTGCGCGGAACAAGCAAATGGCAAAGGTGTACTAGTTGTTATGAACGATGAAATTCATACAGCTGCAAACGTCACGAAGACCTCAACAAGCAATGTCGCAACCTTTCAAAGTCCGCAATATGGCCCAATTGGAATTGTTACGAAAGAATTGATTGTTTTCCATCACAGCATTTTAAAAAGGGAGCATTATCCTGTTACGAAAGTTCGATCTAAAGTTTTTCTTCTGAAGGCATTTGCTGGGATGGATGAGGATTTAATTCACGCGCTCCACTTAGGGAAACCGGATGGACTTGTTATTGAGGCATTTGGCCAAGGTAATTTACCAGGAGCGATTATGGATGCACTTACGATAGTTATAAATGATAATATCCCAATCATCCTCGTCTCCCGCTGTTACCAAGGAACCGTTCAGCCAACTTATGCTTATTCCGGTGGCGGTAGACAATTAAATGAAATAGGTGTAATCTTCGCTAATGGACTAACCGGCCCTAAAGCAAGAATCAAATTACTCCTTGCCTTAGAACAAACGACGAATATGGAAGAGTTGAGCAAACTATTTTCTGAACAGTAAAGGAGCTAGCAGTCGCTAGCTCCTTTATAAATTATACTTTCATTGTCCGCTTCGCCGCGATCGAGCGTGCAATTGCTTCTCCGTGAAAACGTCCATTTTCAATAAAGATAGCATTGTTGTTAAACCCTGCCGCTACGACACCTGCTACATAGATTCCTTGTATGTTTGTTTCATACGTATCTTCATCATACGCTGGAATTCCACTCACTGGATCTGTTTCGACACCCGCGTCGTGTAAAAATTTGATATCTGGTTGGTAACCGATCATGGCGAAAACAAATTCATTATCAATACGCCGCTCGACTCCATCCACTTCATAAAAAACCGCATTTTCAGTAATTTCTTTTACATTCGCATTAAATACCATCTCGATCTCATCTTTCCTAACTAAAGAATCAAATCCCGGAAGAATCCAAGGCTTAACGCTCGAAGAATATTCCTTTCCGCGGTAAAGGACTGTCACATTTGCTCCTGCCTTATGGAGTTCGATCGCTGCATCTACTGCGGAGTTTTTCCCACCTATAATTAAAACGTCTTTATTGTAATAAGGATGTGCTTCTTTAAAGTAATGGCTAACCTTAGGCAAATCCTCACCCGGAACATTGAGACGGTTTGGTTGGTCATAATAACCTGTCGCGATAATTACAAATTTTGCTTTGTATTGTTTTTTCTCATTATGATTAGCTTCCGTATTGAGCAAAAAGCCTTTATCTTTCTTTTCAATCTTGGTTACTTCCTCAAAGGATTGAATGCGCAGAGCTTTTCTTTTTGCTACTTCTCTGTAATATACCAGTGCTTCATTTCTGACTGGCCGCTGTTTCTCGGTAATAAAAGCAATATCACCGATTTCCAGATTGTCACTGGAGCTGAAAAATGTTTGGTGTGTCGGGAATTTGTACAAGCTATTCACGACGTTTCCTTTTTCAATTAACAGAGGGTTGATGCCTCTGTCTTGCAAAGCAATCGCTGCAGCCATTCCACAAGGTCCGGCTCCAACAATAATAACTTCCTCCTGTTGCATTTACTGCCACATCCTTTTCACATGCTCTAATAATATTCTACTATAATTTGCTTATCGGATAAACCAAGATGGTTAAAAACAGAAACTTATATTCTACTGAACGTCATCAGTCTAAAAACCGTTAAATATCCTTGGTGTAATTACCTATTATGATCATAGATACGATTCCAGGAGCTTTTACCCAACAGAAAAAACCCCTATCCTAAGATGATAAGAGTTTTTTGTGTGATTAGCTAAAGTTTCTTATACCCAACCGCGGAACCTTGCTGCTTCGGCCATTTTACGGACCCCTATCATATAAGCAGCTAGCCGCATATCAACTTGCCTCGTTACGGAAAGATTATAAATGTTATTAAAGGAATCAATCATAATCTCATGTAGTTTTTGATCAATTTCTTCTTCAGACCAGTAATAACCTTGGTTATTCTGTACCCATTCGAAATATGATACTGTTACTCCACCAGCTGAAGCAAGTACGTCAGGCACTAAAAGAATATCTCGATCGGTTAAAATTTTTGTCGCTTCAGCTGTTGTAGGCCCATTGGCAGCTTCGACAATAATACTCGCTTTAATATTATGTGCATTCTCCCGTGTGATTTGATTCTCTACTGCAGCAGGAATGATAATGTCACAGTCGAGTTCAAACAACTCTTTATTCGTAATTGTACTATCGAACAGGTTGGTAACCGTGCCGAAACTGTCTCTCCTGTCAAGAAGATAGTCAATATCAAGGCCATCAGGGTCGTGCAGCGCGCCGTGTGCATCCGCAATTCCCACAATTTTCGCCCCTTGATCATAAAGGAATTTCGATAGATAACTACCCGCATTTCCAAACCCTTGAATGACGATACGGGCCCCTTCAATATCAATTCCGCGTTTTTTCGCAGCTTCGTTTAGTACGATTGTAACCCCTTTTGCTGTAGCAGATTCTCTACCATGTGAACCACCAAGAACAATCGGCTTCCCGGTAATAAATCCAGGATTATTAAGTTCATCAATCTTACTGTACTCATCCATCATCCAAGCCATGATCTGTGAATTCGTGAATACGTCTGGTGCCGGAATATCTTTCGTCGGTCCAACGATTTGACTAACCGCACGAACGTAACCACGGCTAAGCGTTTCCAATTCACGGAAGGACATATGACGCGGATCACAAATTATTCCACCCTTTGCTCCGCCATATGGTAAGTTGACAATACCCGCTTTCAAACTCATCCAAATAGATAAGGCTTTTACTTCTTTTTCCGTTACGTCCGGATGGAACCTGATGCCACCTTTCGTCGGGCCTACAGCATCGTTATGCTGGGCGCGATATCCAGTGAACACTTTCACCTTGCCATCATCCATACGTACCGGAATGCGAACAGTCATCATACGAAGCGGGTCTTTTAATAATTCATATACCTCATTGGAGTATCCCAACTTTTCCAAAGCCGTCATAATTACTGCTCTTGTTGAACTTAAAACATCTAGATTTTCATGATTTTCTTCGGTAGAATCTACTGCTTTATCGGCTACCATGAAATTTACCCCCTAGAATACATATATTAATAAACCTTCTACTAAGAAGTTAGTATACACTTTCACTGTAAATATGCAATTAAAATACTATGGAACAACTATATTATTTGTCAGATGAAACTAGTTGTAAAAATGATTCATAATCTGTTTTACAGCCTGCTTTTCATAAATAATTTTCCCGTATTCCTTTAGACGATGGGAAGTAAGAATACTTGAATGAGAATACTCCGACATGATTGCAATGATGCTTTCTTTTTCAATCTCGGGAAGGGACTCTTCATCAAATAACATATAATAATGATCATCCAAATAATATACTTGCCCATCTTCTATTCCAAGTGGCGATAAATAGGATGCAACGTCGATTAAATCTTCAATGTCCTCAAATAAAAATATTAATTCATGGCTTTCGTCAAGTGTCACTTTCATTTCAATAAAATCTTCGTCTTCATTTTCCATATCACTCATTTGTGTCACGACTACATGCATACCTTGAGCCTGCATCATGAAAACTTGAACAAGCAGCATTCCATCAAGTTCTATATCTAATTCATCACTTGCATCATACATCATTTCACTAAATAAACTCCGGACACTAGCTGCATCGTGCCATATTTCATCACTCGTGAAACCACGCTCAATTAAATCGTCAAAAGTCAAAAATATGGTGAACTGATGACTGGATAGTCTTTCCACACGCATACAGTATCCCCCTTAAAAAATATTACTTAACAACAAAGACAACGGTCTATACATGCAGATGAAACATTGGATGTATACAATACTATATGCAATTAATCAATTTTTAGGTAGTAAGCTAATCCGTAAAGTCTGTTCCTTATTAGAGTTTATGCAACAGAGTCGTAATTTCATCCTGCCAGACATAAATTGCCGTTCCCAATCCCGCCAAAACAATAATCACCGTAAAAAGAAATCGCAGGAGTGGTTTGCTTAGCTTAATTTTAGTCCGTTTATTTTTTGTATGTACCTCTTTTCTCGGAGGTAAATTCAACACATCAATTTCATTTATGATTTGATCAGCGAACGATTCTTCATCATTTTCATTTCCTTCTTCAATATCCTGAAAAAGGGTCCTCAACTCATTCGCTTGATCTTCCTCTTTATGTTCAAGCTGCGTACTCAACTTAGAAAGCACCTCACTTTTTGAAGCGAATAAATAATCCTAAAAGAAAGTCTACTATAAAATGAAGTGTAATAGTAACAAAAAGATTTTCCGTTATTAGAAAGAGGTAACCTATTAAAAGACTGATCACCAATATGGATATGAATAATACCGGTTTCCTTAAATAACGGAGATGAACGAGCGCAAATAATATACTTGCAGGCATATATCCGATTGTACTTTGGATCACGCCGCGGAATAGTAGTTCCTCTGAAATTGCTACTAGTAAAGCTATACCAAAAATAAACGAAATGGATCTGTTTCTAAAAATCCTTTCATTTATTCCGCCATCATCAACTGCAGATTCAGGCAGCAATCTAATTAATAGCAAGTCCATCCCGACAATGAATATAGCAGGTAGAACACCAAAGTAAATAACTTCCTGTGTGTCCCAAACAAATAAAGTTGTCCAATCACGAAATCGATCAAATAAAAACAAGCTTAGCAAGAGAGCAATTCCAAGAAATATCCCTTGGGAAAACAATAGATTAATTTTTAGTTCCCGATCTGATAATTGTTTGATTAATTCACTTTGCTTCATGTTCTGCTCCAAGTAGTAGCTTTCGGAGTTTTCCCCTCCAATCGATATCTTCCTGTAGACTAGGGGGTAACGCTTGAGCTTCCCATTGTTCCAGATCGATCCCACAGTTACTGCAGCACTCGAAGATTGGCGGATCGTAACCCGATTGAAACTTTTTATACAACTGCTTCCGTAAGCAATCATCTGACTCTGCCCAACGAATCATCTCTTGCAACTCTTCCATTTTATACAGACTTCGTGATTGGATCCACTTGACAAGATGCTCATATACATTACGCCAATGCTCAGCTTCATAGACAACTTTCTTACCATTAATCATACCATGTTTTTCAAAATGAAACCGTAAAAATCTCCATTTTATTTCACTGATTTGAAAGAGTTCATCTAAATCATGCAACGTTTCTTTCGTCAGTTCAATTCCTTGTTCACTCAACACTTTTAACTGTTGCATAATCATCCGGATTTCACCGGATTCTGGTAATTCATTTTCAATAATACTCTTTGGAATTGCAGCATCATAACGCCCATAGAGTAATAAACAAATACTTGGTTTTCCGTCTCGGCCTGCCCTTCCGACCTCTTGAATATATGCTTCCATTTGCGACGGAATATGATAATGAATAATTAAACGGATATTCTGCTTATTAATTCCCATTCCAAATGCACTTGTGCAGCAAATTACATCAATTTGATTATTCATGAACTGTTGTTGAATCTGGATTCTATCGATTGGCTCTACGCCACCATGATAGAAAGCAACTTGATGTTCAGGTAATTTCTCTGTTAAAATACGTGCGAGATTTTCAGCTTGGATTCTGCTCGAAAAATAAATTAAAGCAGGTCCATAATGTTTATTGAGGTATATAGTTAATAATTCAAGCTTCTCTTGATCAGAAGTTACATCTTGAATCGCAAATGTTAAATTGTTCCGGTCCATTGGATAGACCCGCTTCACCATTCGGGGGCGGTCCAAACTTTTAATAATATCCGCCTGAACAGCAGGGGTTGCTGTTGCACTTAATGCAAGCACTGGTGGATGATGCAAATTTTCAATTACCTTTCCAAGTTTTAAATAATCCGGACGGAAGTCATGTCCCCATTGGGAAATACAATGGGCTTCATCGATAACGAATAAACTAATTTTAAGTTGCGACAATCGCTTGAGTAGTTGCGGCTGCTGTAATAATTCTGGAGAGATATAAAGTAATTTATAATGATGCAACTGTTCCATTACCATCTGTCTTTCGGAATAGGTGACAAAGCTATTTAATGCAACAACTCTTTTAAAGTTTTTAGCTTTCAATTCTTTTACCTGGTCGATCATCAATGATATTAAAGGTGAAACGACAACGGTCAGACCATCCAATAACAGGGATGGCAGCTGATAGCAAATCGACTTTCCAGAGCCGGTCGGTAAAATGCCAAGCACGCTTTTACCTTGCAGTACATCGGAAATAATTTCTCGTTGCCCTAGGCGGAACGAATGATAATGAAAATGTTTCTGTAATTCATTTTCCAAATGAAGGGTTTCACCCATGTCGACTTCCTCCCTCCCTCAATTTGTGATGAAAGACGAGCATTAAGCGTATTTGGAAAAAACTTATCTCTGGGTGGACATTTTCTTTAATCGTCTTCAATTTAAATGAATTCGTTTCTTGAATCGCTTGTAAAATTTCCTTCGTGTCTCTTTCCGATACATAATCCGAAAAGGGGAAAGCAGGATCATACAGTGCGATTTCAGCTAAATGATCGTAAATTGTATTAATTTTTAAGCTCCGTATGCGAGAAATCTCTTCAGGAGTAAGTCCTTGCTTGAACAAATCATATGTCTTCCCTGGTGAGCCGACAAATTTTACTGTCTGGCCAAGATCAGCAACTAGCGGGTATAGAGCACTGTAGTCTGATTGACTTATTTCAATCTTTTGCAACAACATATGTATCATACCGACCAAGAGCAAGCGGATATCAGCTGCTTCTCTGTTATACTGGACCGCAAGTTGATCGAGACTTTTCCCGTAATGATTATATCCTGAAAATCGGTCAATGAATATTTGAGCTTCCTCTTCGGGAAAAGCAGCCAGTAACTGAACAAGTTCATCATATAATTCTTCCAAGTAACTTCTCTCATTTTCTTTAATCTGCTTATAAAATTGTCGTACAAACCGTTCAGTAGCCGGCTGATGAATAACGGGAATAAACGAGAAATTACTTTCTTTCGTATTACTTAATGTTTGAACGAGTAATAGTAATCTATTATAAAATACGTCGGCTTTATCAAAATACAGAATCCCCTGAAAATAGTGAAAGGGAATTCTGCTCTGGTGAGCGGCAAGCCACGTTTCTCCCTCAGGTAAACAGCGTACTGCTTGGCGTCCCTTTTCTTCAACAGTTTCTTCCAAGAAACCTGCTTGAATTAATGCAGTTATTTTCTCATCAAAGATTTGCTTCCTCAGCCCTCTATAAATTCCAAAGAATGCCTGGTTGGAGAAAATATGGGCATCTTGAAGGGTCTGGATGCTCCTGCTGCCTGTTAGTAAATGATAAATGCTTGATGTACTCCGCTCTTGTTTAATTTGTTTTGCTGCTGTTAAGAGTATACCGTTAAAAATCAATTATCTCACATCCATTCCTAATCATCTTATTGAAATTATTCGTGACTAGTTTTACAATAAGGAGTGTTTAATGGGGGTAAAATAAATGTATGTTATCGTGAATCAGGATACTTGTATCGCTTGTGGAAATTGCGGGGCCAATGCACCGAAGTTATTTGGATATAATGAGGAAGGGTTGTCTTTTGTTAAAATTGATGGCAATACAGGGACGAAAAAGGTAAAAAGAAGATTAAGAGACGACCTTCTGGATGCTTATGAAGCTTGTCCATCTATGTCCATTCATATTAGCAAAAAACCATTTCAAACGGACAAGTAATAGATGTTACCCAAGTCATATTATAGTAAAATTTAAAGTAACAGCCAAGTGTTTCACTAAAACTATTGAAAACTGCGAGAATCAGTTAAAATTCTCGCAGTTTTCATTTAATATCAGCGATTATATTTACAGCGGTTGGAACAGGTAGCGGTGAATTGAAGTTATAGCCTTCTAATTGATTGAACGGGAGTTGGTCAAACTGGACTTTGGTATATCCAAAGCTTTTTGCTGTTAGTAATATTGCTTCAACCATTTGAATCGTTACATCTGCTTCTTGAATAGATTCTTGTACGAACTCCACTATAACTGTTTCCCCGGCTTCTTCCACAGTGAATTCAATATCTGCATCCATCACCGGTTTAATTTGACTATCGGAGTACGACTGTTTTAGTGCATGTAATGCCTCTTCAACTGTCGAATCATTGTCCAGAGGAACAATGATATAGTTACCACCATACAAAAAATAGCTTTCCCGCTGCTTAGCGTACGTAGATAAGTCAATTGTTTGCGTCGTTTCGCTCGCGTCATTTACAAACGTTACCTCTTCAATACCATATGGAAGGAACATTTCGCCCAATAATTGTGGTAGTAATTCATTCGAATTCGAATCCTCAAGTAACTCGTTCTGCATAGTTAGGACGACTTGCTTCGTGTCGAGATCGATTGAAAACTCTGCACCCTCCAATATATAATGATCTGGTAAAAGGTCGAAAGCATTTAATATTTCATCCAACTGTGCGTAATAACTCTCCATGTCTGCTTCTTCTGGTACAAGAAAGGTTAACGGAATAACATACTCCCCTGTTGCATTATAAGTTGCAAAGTGAATGACTTCCCTGTCTGACGGTACATCGGTAAGTACCCCGCCACTAATAAGAGATATCTCCATTAGTCCCTCCCGCTCGAATGTTTCCGTACTTTCCATATTATCGTCGGAAGTATGGGACGATTCCTCTTCTATTCCGAAAATTGCACGTTCATCGGTTGCATCTGTTTCCATTGTTGTTTGTTCCGTTATGTTATGATTGACAACAAAAGGTAAGCCCAGAAGCAAAAGGAAGATCGAAAGAGCAGCAACATAAGGAATAAATCTCTTGCTCTTTCTTTGAGATTTTCCCTTGAACTGCAAAGTCAATTTTTCATATATTTCCTGTTGGGGGCGCTTGTCCTTATGCTGGGGCAGATTTTCCAATAGTTTAATTATCTTCTCATCATCTCGGTTAGTCACCCAACTCTCCCCCTTTCTTCTCTTTCGCAAACAAATTCTTCAACTTCTTTATTGCACGGTGCTGCAAGGTTTTCACATTGCTTACTGTCATATTCAGTATCTCTGCCGTTTCTTTCAGGCTATGCCCTTGTATGTAACGGAGAACAACTACTTGTTTCTGATTAATACTGCACTTATCTAGAAGGCGATACAATACTTGCATATCCTCCTGTTGGATAACGACTTCATCTGGAGCGGCCTCTGTCGTAGGGATGAATTCCGTCCATTCACTGAGATCGACTGTTTCGTTTGTATGTTTTTTCTTTCTTTTTTGCTTACGGAAGTGATCAAATACGGCATGTCTAGCTATCGAGAAAGCCCATGTTTTTTCACTGCTGTCTCCACGAAAGCGGTCATAGGATTTAATAATACGAATATATACTTCTTGAACGATATCTTCTGCCACAGTTCTGTCTTTAACCATATAGAAGACATAATTATAAATGTCCTGATGATACGTCTCATAAAAATGATTAAACAGAGCTTTCATCTGCTTCCCCCATTCCTCCTATTAGACGTCATTCCAATCAAAAACGTTTCACATTCATTTAGCGTATGTGTTTTGCTCATTCACTAATTTTAGGGTTCTAATCGACGTTCAGTTGCCCGGCGGAAAGCGAGAGGTGCCTGGACTGCGGACCTTCAGAAGTAAGTTGCACATACTACGCTGAATGAGAGTGATTAGTAGTTCTTTTTGAAAAAGCCTTTTATATTAAAATAAGGGTGTCTTGGGATGATTTGCTTTCTTTTTTAAGGTGTGAAGTCTAAATACTTTAGCGATGAAACTTGTATGTTCTAATTATAGATCATAAAAAAGGTTGGAACAAAACTTTGATGTTATGTTCCAACCTAATCTTGCCTTTTATTGCAAATCGAGGATGATTCGATCTCCACCGCTTAAGGTGTAATCTTTAGCTGGTACGTCGGATATTTCGTCGTTTACGAATAGATGCCAGCTTGTGCCTTCTTCTTCACTGATTGCGACCCGTTCAATGGAGGTCAGCTCGTCATCTTCATCTGTTTCGATATAGAACGTATCATCTAGAACTTCCAGTAAATTTGCACCATCTTCAATTTCAACTTGCTGTTCATTAATAAATTGTTCCCCATCATTGATTGAAATCGTGAGCCGGACCTCATTTTCCGGAACATCGTTCATTTCACCAGTTTCATTTGTACTAACTGTTGTTGTCGTCTCTTCATTACTGTTCCCGCATGCTGCAAGGAATAGGAGAACTGCAAAAATGATGAGAACGTTTATTAATCGTTTGTTCATTTGTAGCAACCTCACTTTGTAATCTGTTTCTTATTGGACTGGGGAATTACAAAAGTAAAAGTAGTACCTTGCAGTAACTTACTTTTCACGCGAATCGTACCTTGGTGAGCATCGATAATGTTTTTCGCAATAGCAAGTCCAAGGCCTGTCCCTTTCTTCTCTTTATTCCTTGTCCTTGATTTATCCGCTTTATAGAATCGTTCAAAGACAAACGGCAAGTCCTCTTCAGGAATACCGCTGCCATTGTCGGCAATCTCTCCAAGAAATTCTGTTTCATTCACTGTAACTTTAATATGAACATATCCTTGTTCATCAGTGTGTCGAATCGCATTATCAATCAGATTAGTGAAAACTTGTTCGACCCTGTCCGAATCAAAAGTTGCCTGATTTGTTGTGATATTCGTAGACAGTTTTACTTCTACATGATTCTCCTCGGCAACTCGTTGGAACTTCTTAATAATCCTTTCGATAAAGGGTTCTACCTCCACTGTTTCCAGGTTCAACTGAATATGTCCTGCTTCCATTCGTGCTAAATCTAATAATTCATTAACAAGTCTGCTCATTCGCAATGATTCATCATGAATGATGGCCGCAAGTTCATTTTTCTCCGATTTAGATTCTGCTACATCATCAACAATCGCTTCACTGTATCCTTGCAGCATTGCAATCGGCGTCCGCAATTCATGTGAAACATTTGCGATAAAATCTTTCCGTAGCTTATCCAGTCTCCGTTCTTCCGTCATATCTCGAATGACGGCAACTGCGCCTCGAACATAATTCTCATCGTACAATGGTGTCATCAGCATGACATAATCTCTTCCCTGTAGATGCATTTCGTGAACGACTTCTGTTTCTCCTCCGATTACTTTCTCTAAAGCCTTCCTTAATTCATCCGGTAATTTCTGTTGGTTTGCATTCGGTTCGATATTTCTTTCAAAATACCAGTCTTCGATATACTTCTCAGCTGGTGGATTGATCACAATAATATCTTCGTTACGGTTAAGCGTTATGACTCCATCAGCCATCGATTTTACAATACTTGCGAGTTGTTCCTTTTCTTGACTAACAGCATTAATATGATACTTCAGCTGTCTTCCCATCCGGTTGAATTCCCTGGCCAGATCTCCAAGCTCATCATGAGTTAAAACAGGAACTTTCGTATTAAATTCTCCTCGTGTCAAATCGGCTGCAGCTTCTCGCATTTTAATTAGCGGAGACGTTATCCGCGTTGAAAGGAATACTGCAAAGAATACAGTAAACACAATGGCAAAGCCTGCAGCAATTAAGATGATCTTCTGTGTCTCTTCCTTCGTTTGATTTACAACATCAAGGGATTGATAAATATAGACTGCACCATCATTTAAGAGTGGCTTACCAACAATTATTGCTGCCGTTGTATCGTCCGGCAGCACAATAAGTTTTTGAATTTCCCGTTCCAAGGTAATCACTTCAAGGAGATCCGGTTCATTTTCGATCCAGTCCAAATCAATAGCACTAAGTTCATTATCACTGCTCATCGACAGCCAGAAATCCCCTGTCGGATAAAGAATTGCAATCCTGCTTGCGGGATCTTTAATTAATTCGGCTGTTTCATGAATAAAACTCCGATCATCCTGCTGGTCAATGATTGTAGCAATCTTTGTAGCTGTTTCAAGCATATCCTCTTCTGCTTCATTAATATAGAAATTCTCAAAGAACTGCATGAGAAGCATAAACAGAATGAATAAAACAATAAACACAAGAAGGATAATTGTTAATGCCAATTTAATAACAATATTATTACGCCATACCATTATTCGTCCTCAACAACCTCGAATTTATAGCCGACACCCCAAACAGTAACAATCATCTTTGCAGCTTTATCTGAAACAGAACTTAACTTCTCTCTCAGTCGCTTGACATGCGTATCAACTGTACGCAGATCTCCAAAGAATTCATATTGCCATACTTCTTTCAGCAAGACTTCCCGGTTAAATACCTTATCAGGCGCTTTAGCGAGGAAACAAAGTAATTCATATTCTTTTGGTGTCAGGTTTACTTCTTCACCATCTGCGGTAACACGGTGGGCGTCATGATCAATTGTCAGATGCGGGTATACAAGAACATCTCTTGCCGAGCCATCTGCATTTGTTAATGAAGAAGAGGTCACTCTTCTTAGGATTGCTTTTACTCGTAGGACAACTTCGCGTGGACTAAATGGCTTCACAATATAATCGTCCGCCCCGACTTCAAAGCCTTGTACACGATTTGATTCTTCTCCTTTTGCTGTTAACATTATAACCGGTGTTGATTTTTGCTTTCGTAATTCCTCACATACTTCAATACCGTCCATTTCAGGCATCATGAGATCTAGGATGATACAGTCATAGTCCTCTTCCAATGCCATTTCCAAAGCTTCGTGACCATTCTCCGCTTCATCGATCTCATAATTTTCCCTTTCTAAATACATCCGAACAAGCCTGCGGATCCTTTCTTCATCATCAACTACTAAAATTCTTACATCGGTTTCCATGAATAAATTCCCCCACAATCTCTAATCTTTCATATATTCCACTAAACTCAATTATTACAAAACCCTTACATCAAATCTCTATCAATCATTATAAACGAATCCGTAATAAATGTATAAGAAAAGAGACAAATGCAGCCGAATTCTAACGATGCGGTGCATTTGTCTCTTTTTTTATTCCTGATATTTAAGCGTATGAGTGTAATCCGGCAAGGACTAGGTTCACGACAACCAAGTTAAACATAATGATACCGAAACCTACAACAGCAAGCCAACCTGATTTTTCACCGTGCCAACCACGGGATAGACGTAAGTGCAGGAAGGCAGCATAGAAGAACCATGTAACAAGTGCCCATACTTCTTTCGGATCCCAGCCCCAGAATCTGCCCCAGGCGATTTGTGCCCATATCGCAGCAAATATTAGTCCACCGAGGGTAAAGACTGGGAATCCAATTGCAACAGCACGATACATAATCTCATCAAGAAGGTCAGCTTTCACACCGCGCAGTAAAGGCTGGATTGCAGCAGCGACCCGTTTTCTTAAAATAAGTACGGTGATCCCATAGATGAGTGTACCGGTTAATAGAGACCAGATGACCGTATTAAACTTCCTGCCAGCGTCCTCTCCTTGCATCCAGGCTGGAGCTTCGAACAACGGCTCCATTACATTCTCTGAACGTAACACACCATTATTTGGAGAAACAATTGCCGGGAGGTGGTATTCTGTCTCTATAATTTGATTTCCATCTTGATATTCAAAAGTCGCTTTATAACCCGCGATATTAAATGCAGACGTGATCACGATAAAACCAATAACTATAAACAATGTATACATAACAATTTCAAGCCACGTATTCCTTTTTGTCCGCTTCGTCTGATCAATCTCCTTAATCAGGTACATTAATCCAGCAACGAAACTGATGAACAAAATACCTTGACCAATCGCTACAGTCGATACATGAATCCAGAGCCAGTAACTATTTAGTGATGGGACTAATGGAGCTACCTCTGTCGGGAACATACTCGCATAAGCAATAATTAACATTGCAATCGGTAAAGCAAATAGTCCTAAAAATCCAAGTCGATACATAAAATAAATAATAATGAATGCAAGAACCATCGCCATCCCGAGGAATGTGACAAATTCAAACATGTTTCCAAGCGGAGCATGGCCACTTGCTATCCATCTTGTAAAGAAATACGTTAATTGTGCTAAGAATCCAAGGATTGTAATAGTGATTGCAATATTGCCAGCGACTTCTTTTTTGTTTTCTTTATTACGTTTTTCACGAATTGTCGCTCCGAAAAATAGCGTCGCAATCAAATATAAGATAAAAGCAGCAAAAAGCATATTACTGCTTAAATTGACTAAATCCATCAAACACCCTCCTATAGAAGTTAGTAGACTAGACAAATAGATATACTACTTGTCTAGCTCCTGCCTATCTTCGACCATTTTTATATTCGTTTGTTCAATCGCTTTCTCTATATCTTTCGACAAGCCAAACCAGTTCTTATTCGTATGGGCAGCCAATAATACACCATCGTCTTTCGGGTGGATCCAGACTCTGCGATGTTGCCAGTACATTCCTTGAATAACACCAATCATAAAGATAGCTGCGCCAATTCCAAAGAAGATCAATGTATGGTCCACACGTAACGTCAGGCCACTGACATAATGGGTATCGAAATCCTGAATAGCAATTTTATATTCATTCTCTCCAGTTGCATCGATATTTCTACCGATACCAAGGAAACTTATTTCAGGTTCCGTTTCGTCTGGCGGGTAGACGAGCAATACAAATGCTGGATTTCTTGGATAATTTGTTTCTGAAGCCGGTGTTCCATCATCTGCTAAATAATAATCTGGATAATACTGATCAATCACTACCCTGAAATCATTATCCAGTATGTATTCTGATTCTGGATTAAATAAATCAATGGTAAAGGAATCAATCGCTTTTGCATCTTCATCATCCGTTTCATGGATTTTAAAGGTCATACTGCTGAATTCATTCTCCTGATACCCTTGTTGATATAGTGTATATCCGTCAAATTTCGCAGGTTTATTCATTTGGATGGATTCTGTTAGAATAGGTTCCAGTTCAGGTTCAGCACCTGGTATATCCTCATTTGCATCCTTATATATGACAGCATCTGTTTGGAAATTACTAGCTACCGCTCCAGTTTGTTCGATTGCATCTTTGAATCGCTCATCATCTGGATCGTGCAAGTCTAAATGAAACTTTTTGTTTTCAATATAGTATTCACCGTTTGTTCCAGGGATAACGATTGTCTCGCCTTCCCTCACCCAGACATACTCATCAGTGAACATAATCGGGGTTGTCCGTAATATTGCTGCAAGCAGAATGATAATGAGTCCGATGTGGTTGACATATGGTCCCCATCTCGAAAACCTGCCTTTTTCAGCTAAAATATGGCCGTTCTGCTCAGTTATTTTATAACGTTGCTTCTTCAATTTTTCTTTTACTTGTTCAATTTCCGCGTCACTGACTTCTTTTGATTCACTGTAAAAACGCTGTCTGTTCAGAAATGTCTCATGACGGCGCGGCTTTTGAATCTTCAGTGCTTTGTAAAGTGGTATAAAACGGTCTAGACTACAAATAACTAAGGAGACACCAATTAAACCTAATAATAGCAAGTACCACCAAGCACTGTACATTTCATGAAATCCGAGTAAATAATAGATCTTACCAATCAACCCGAATTGATCTTCATAATAGATTGCAGGGTCCCTTGATACAGCATTCTGTGGAATGAATTGTTCTTGCGGAAAAATCGTGCCAATCATAGAAGCGACAAGCGCAAGGACGATGAGCCAGACTCCTACTTTAACGGAAGAGAAGAAACCCCAGACTTTATCGACCATTGATTTCCGGTAAGTCTGTGAACGGCGTGCAGATCCTTCATATCTCATATTAAGTAATTTCTTCTGATCATTGCCGTCAATATGCTGATTCCCTTCTACCGGTTTCCCGCATGCTTCACATAGGACCGTTCCCTCCGGGTTAATATGACCGCATTCACATTTGATCTTGTTCATTTATATCCCTCACAGTTGTCTTTACCAAATCTGGAATAAACATATTTTCTGGTAAGGTAACTTTCATACCTATTAATTTGGTGTTATTTCGTTCAAATATCCTTCCAGCAGATCCAAAGTCAAAGCACCGTTCACTACTTCCTGTATCTCGCCGTCAGGGTTAATGAAAAATGTGCTCGGAATTGGACCAACTTTATATAAATCCCTAATTTCCCCATTTTTGTCATGAGGGATTGGGAATGTCAAATCATAGCGATCGATGAAACGATCAATGACAAGCTCCGTAGTATCCAGACTAACAGCTACAATTTCCACCCCTTTATCCTTATACTTTGGATAAAGTTCTTGCATATACGGCATTTCCGCTTCACAGGGTTTACACCAAGTTGCCCAGAAGTTCAACATGACACCTTTCCCCTCGTAGTCACTTAAGCGCAACGTTTCCAAATCACTATTCTTATTGATTTGCGTTAACTGAAAGTCTGGCGCCGGATCCCCTACTCGGTAAACCGTATTATCTTTTTGCAGGTTCGATACAATGGCAAAAATAAGCGCACCAACAAGCGCAGCTAAGATGACGCCCCTATATATTAACCTGTTTCTTTTTTTTTGTTTTTTTCTCTTTTTCGCTTTCTCTATACTCATCAAAATCACTCCCAGTGTATTGTACCATCATAGCGGCTTAGAGAATTAACAATTCTATGTCAAAACTGGTACAATTTACTTCGCGATATTCTTTAATTGTTTCACTTCTTTAGGGGTCAATGGTCTCGTTTCACCGGGGGATAAACCATCCAACGTCAAGAAGCCATACCTTTCTCTTTTTAATTTTTGTACAGGGTATCCGAGTGCCTCCATCATCCTTCTTACATGACGGTTCTTCCCTTCCACCAATGTTAGTTCCAGTATCATTGTATCTTTTTTTCTATCGGCAGATAATATATTATACCGGACCGCTTTTAGTAGTTCTCTATCTGCTGTTACACCCTTTCTCAGCTTTGCCAACTCTTGTTTACTCGGGATCCCTTTCAGTTTAGCTACATAAACCTTCTCCACACCATGGCTTGGATGCATAAGTGTATTGGCAAGATCCCCATCATTCGTTAAGAGAATTAAGCCGGAACTATCATAATCAAGTCTCCCGACAGGGTAAATCCTCTCTTCGACCTCCGGAAAGAAATCAAGAACAGTCTTTCTTCCTTTATCATCTTTTGCACTTGAGATGATGCCTCTTGGCTTATACAACATATAGTACACGTGCGCTTCCTTTTCAATCGGCACACCTTCTACTTCAATCTCATCTTGGGCAGAAACTTTCGTACCCAGTGTCGTAACAACTTGATTATTTACTTTCACCTTGCCACTTGCAATTAACTGCTCCGCCTTCCTCCTTGAAGTAAGCCCGCTCTGAGCAATAACTTTTTGTAATCTTTCCAGTGCCATTCTTTCATCATCCTAAAAATTATTTTTTCGCGTTTTCCGTCCATAAGGTGAAACTTCATTCAGTGGGGGTTTCCTTCCCCCCCACTGAATGTTAGTTGAACAGAATCAGGTATTTACGGACTGTGTATCCCTACCCTTCACATATTGATTTTCCTCCATGTTTAGAAGTGGGGGTACTACAGACCGTTAATACGTGATAAAACAATAATAGCGTTTAATCTAGATTAAACGCTACAAATTAGCTTATCCAAATACAATGCTAACTATTATTATCGCAACAATTATACCAACCAGGTCCGCTAATAGTCCAACCTTAAGTGCATAACGCATCTTTTTTATTCCAACTGCACCAAAATAAATCGTAAGGATATATAGCGTCGTATCTGTACTACCCTGCATGGTCGAAGCTAATCTTCCAATAAACGAATCTGGTCCATATGTTTGAATCAATTCTGCTGTCATTCCTAGCGCCGCTGTACCTGAAATTGGTCTAATGAGTGCGAGCGGTAATACTTCCGGCGGGACTCCGATAAAAGTAAGTACCGGTGTGAGTAACCCGATCAGTGCATCCAGAGCTCCAGAACTTCTTAAAATCGTAATCGCTACAATCATACCTACCAAAAAAGGAAGTAAAGAAAATGCCAATTTGACACCTTCCTTCCCTCCTTCAACAAACAGTTCATAACTGGGCAGCTTTTTCCAAGAGGCTGTGACTAATACAATTAATAAAAAACAAGGGATGATCCATACGCTTATTGTAGTCATCCAACTCATCCTATTTCCTCCGTGACTCTTTATTATAGTAATACCGATCTATCAGAACAGCACTCGTAACACCGGCAATTGATGCAATTAAGGTTGTCCCGACGATTTCAGTTGGCGAAACCGAGTTATATTGCATGCGGATGGCTATAACAGTAGTCGGAATCAACGTTAGACTCGATGTATTGATAGCAAGAAAGGTTATCATCGACCTGGATGCGGTATCAGAGTTACTCAGGTTTTTCATTTCTTGCATCGCTTTGATCCCTAATGGGGTTGCAGCGTTACCTAAGCCGAAAAAGTTCGCAGTGAAATTGGAGAGGATATACCCCATTGCCGGATGATCCTTCGGTATGTCCGGGAAAATTTTTATAATAAGAGGTCGCAATAATTTAGTGATTAGCTTAAGTATTCCCGCTGCTTCAGCTATTTTCATTACGCCAAGCCAGAAAACGAGAATGCTGATTAATCCAATCGATAACGTTACGGCTTCATTTGCACTTTCAATTATTGCTTTATTCACATCATCCATCGTACCATTCAACATCGCATAAAGGATTCCGACAATCGCCATCAGTGCCCAAATTAAATTCACCATGTTTGAATCCCTGTCACTTTACGTAATATTTCAGATAAAATAGACGAAACACTGTTTCCAGCGGTTTCTTTTACCTCTGTCTCTTTTTCAGGGCTATTTTCTGTTAACTCTTCAAATCCCCATTCAAATAAGGCGATATGATCATTCCAATCATTCCCGGCATTCAGGGTTACGACAATTAACGAATGGCCATTTTTTTCAGCTGTCGTTACAAGAGTTCTGCCGGTCTGTTTCGTATATCCGGTCTTTCCCCCTGTAGCATTCTCATAATACCCAGTCACAAGTTTATGTTTATTCCGCCAACTGTAGGAACGGTTTTCAGATAAATAACTCGTACTGCCGCTAATTTCCCGAAACTGTTTATTTTTCATCGCCTCTCTTGTTAGAAGCGCCATGTCGTAAGCGCTCGAATAATGTTCTTCATCATCCAAGCCGTGCGGGTTTGTGAAATGAGTCTGATCCATCCCTAACCACATTGCCTTTTCATTCATCAAATAGACGAATCCCTCTTCACTTTCCCCAATATGTTCAGCAATCGCGACAGCAGCATCATTTCCTGAACGCAGCATTAGCCCATAGACAAGATCTTGAATCGTAATCTTCTCCCCCTGTTCCAGATAAATAGAAGAACCTTCTGTATAAATAGCATTTCTTGAAACAGTTGCCTTCTCGTCCATTTTTCCAGATTCAATTGCAAGAATAGCTGTCATGATTTTCGTAATGCTTGCAATCGGTCTTGCTTCAAATGCATCTTTTTCAAATAAAACTTGTCCACTCTCTGCATCCATTAAGATTGCCTGTGCTGCTGATACATCTGGAGCAGCCTGTCCATGCTCAGGTAAAAAGAAAAAAAGGGAAACGCATAATATGAAGCCGAAGAATAATCGCATGCGAACTTGCCTCCTAGCATATTTCTCTATTTCATTCTATGCAGGAAGGTTTTCTATATATGACAAAGATAAACTTAATCGCGGATGTTCATTGCTCTTAACAAGCGATTGTTGACATCCTCCCAGTCCACAATATTCCACCAGGCTTCCACATAATCGGCTTTCTCTGTTTTATATTGTAAATAATAAGCATGTTCCCACATATCAAGGACAAGGAGCGGAATCATCGAAACGAGGTGATTCTGCTGATGTTTCTCAATTGATTCAATTACAAGCCGGTGGTTAACTGGATCGTACAATAATGCAGCCCAGCCCGGACCTTGGACACTTTTGGCGACATTTGTAAAACCTTCCTTAAAATGGGCGAAAGAACCAAAATCCCTATTAATCCATTGCTCTATCTGTTTGCTTGGTACTTTTGATGAGTATGGGGTCATATTTTTCCAAAAAACAGAGTGAAGCAGATGCCCTGATCCGTTGAAAGCCTGCTCTCGTAACCAATGTCTTAACATATCCGGTTCATGATTACGGTAATAAATCTCTTCTTCAGCTTTATTTAATCCATTCACATACGCTTGATGATGCACGAGATGGTGGAGCCTCATGATTTCTTCACTAATATATGGCTCCAATGCATCATAAGCATAGGGAAGCGGGGGAAGAACATGATTCGCATAATCTGCACGGATTAATTCTTTTGAAGAATCACTTAAATGACGCCGCAATTCCTCCCCTTGCTGGTGGAGCTTTATTAATTGTTCTTGTTCCACGCCATTTTCAAGAGAAGCTTGAATTTTCCCGTCCCAGTTTCCCCAAGTATTTATCGTTTCCTCCGGTAAATCTTCCATTTGTATGGTCTTCTTTACATCATCACTCCACTTTTTTAACGCTTGTAAATACAATTCATTCATATTAAAAAGCCCTCCTCCAAAGTATTTTATGAAGGGGGCTGCTAATTGTGCCTATGAACTACTCTTCTAGTTCATCATTAAATCGTTCGAAAAACAAATCAACTTCTTGATTGTTTGTATCGTCTGTCGTTTCCGGAAGTGGCGGCAATTCGTCAAGGGAAGTTAAACCAAAATAAGTCAAGAAATCTTTCGACGTTCGAAAGAGGATGGGACGTCCAATCGTTTCTTTTCTGCCCATCTCTTCAATTAATGAGCGATTAAGTAATGTCTGAACCGGTCCATCGCTCTTCACCCCTCTGATCTCATCGATTTCCGCCCGGGTGATGGGCTGCTGATAAGCGATGATTGCAAGTGTTTCAAGGGCTGCCTGTGACATTCTTGTCGAGCGGGGTGTTTCAATTAATTTCTTGAAATACGAGCTATGTTCCGGTTTCGTTGTCAGATGCAATACTCCATTTGCTTCCATGATTTTCAGTCCACGAGTTTTCTGTTCATAATCATCTTTTAATTCATCAATAAGCTCTGTTGCTACGTCTTCTGTAATATTAAGCACTTTACTTAATTGTTTAATGGTAACTCCTTCATCTCCTGTGGCAAAGAGAAGCCCTTCCGCGACAGCTTTCAGTTCTCCGATATCCACTTTCATTCCTCCATAGCATACAAATATAACACATCAAAATGCTTCGTTTGTTTACAATAAATTTGTCTATCCTTCATTAGTTCTAATAAGGCAAGAAAGGTGACGACTATATGGTTCCGGGTGCGCTCCGGAAATAATTCATCAAACCGGACGCCTTCCCTTGTTTTATTAACGATGGAAAGCACTTCTTCCATCCGCTCTTCTATTGAAATTTCGGCGCGCTGGACTTTCGTATCAAGCGGTTCACTCCATTTTTTCCTTTCTAGCATCTTACCGAGAGCACCAAGCATATCATAAATCGTAATTTCCCCTTGTACAACAGGCGGTTTTTTAGTTAGGATTTCATCAAATCCCATCGGTGGCCGTGTAAAGGTGTGAGTTGCTTCTTCTTCTTTCTTCTTGAACTTCTCAGCGGCTTCTTTGTATTTACGATATTCGATTAATCGCTGCATAAGTTCATCCCGCGGATCTTCCATATATTCTTCCACGTCTTCCGTCATTTCTTGCTTAGGTAAAAGCATTTGACTTTTAATTGCGACAAGCGTCGATGCCATAACGAGATATTCACTTGCAATATTCAACTCTAACACTTGGAAGGTATGGATATATTGCATATATTGTTTCGTTATGTCTGCTACAGGGATATCATAAATATCAATCTCATATTGCTTGATTAAGTGTAATAAGAGATCAAGCGGCCCTTCAAATTGTTCTATTTTCACCTTATAAGCTTCTTGCATCATTTGCATCCTTTCTAGAAAAGAAAAAATATTATGTAATCTGCCCAAACATATTTGTTAGCAACACATAAGCTATATCGTAAGCAAAGTCAGAATGCTCTTCATCTGACTTTATCACCTACGCATTACGTAAAGGAGGTTTTTAGTTATGAGTGGTTACGGTGGAGGCTTTGCAGGAGGATTCGCGCTAATTGTCGTGCTGTTTATACTCTTAATTATTGTAGGGGCAGCATGGTTCTAAGTCGAATGTAGGTGATTATTCTACCGGCTTAAAATAGCAGGTATAAAAGCCAGCCCGGTTGATGGGGCTGGCTTTTACTACTCAATCGAGTCACATTTCTCATAAAACTGTCTGATTTGTTCACTTGGATAAACAATATATTTCTCACTATATATTTCTTTTATTTCTTGTATTAAAGTTTTCCCTAGGCCTAGGTTCCGGTGGGATGGGTTGACGGACAAATCTTGAATAATCGCATTCACTTCATCCTCTATTCGAACACCAACCGTACCTAGGATGTCATCTTCCTCGTTTTTCCATAAATACAAATGCCAATCCGGATTCGTTTCATACTCTTTTATATGTTGCTGGAGCTTTTTTACATCCCTTTTTTCATCAGGCATAAAAGATAATAAGCCCATTGCAATTTTCTCCATATTTTTCTTATAGCGAATTAACATATTAATCCCTCATTAATTAACTTAAACTTATATTAAGTCATTTCAACAATGAATCATTCTAAAGCATATATATATTTATGGCATTTTAATGCTAGTTTGTCAACAAAAATCCGTTATGAAAAAATGAATGATCCTTAGTGCTCTAGAATTATTCAGCAGATACCCGCACTTCTTTCATGACATCACCATTCTGCATATTACGTGCAACTTCTAGTCCAGAAGTGATTTTTCCAAATACAGTATGGACTCCGTCTAGATGTGGTTGCGATTCATGGACAAGGAAAAATTGGCTTGAGCCTGTGTCTTTACCAGCGTGTGCCATAGATAATGCTCCTGCTTCATGTTTGTGCGGATTACCTTCTGTTTCACACTTAATGGTCTTACCACTGCCACCAGCCCCAGTTCCTGTCGGGTCTCCTCCCTGGCTAACGAAACCAGGAATTACGCGGTGAAATGTCACCCCATCATAAAATCCTGAATTTGCAAGTTCTTCAAAGTTCTTTACCGTGTTCGGTGCAGCTTCAGGGAAGAATTCCATTTCAATTTTTTCCCCATTTTCCATTTGTATATAGCCTGTTTTAGTCATGCAAAACGCTCCTTCTATGTTTAATTCATATTCCAATCTATTTTACCATTTTCGATTATTATTGAAAAGAAATGTCATATCATTCATAGGATAAATCATTTTTTACAATGTCTTCTACGCTCTCTCTTCTTACAACGAGTCTATCCATACCATCTTCAACAAAGACTACCGCAGGCTTTGCTAAACGGTTATAATTACTTGCCATAGAAAAACCGTAAGCTCCGGTTGCAAGGACTGCAAGTACATCTCCGGGCTGGACTTCCGGAAGCGGCAAATCCCAGATAAGCATATCTCCTGATTCACATGCTTTCCCTGCAATCGATACAGTTGTTGTCGGTTCTTCCGTCGCTTTATTAGCGAGAACTGCTTCATACTGCGCCTCATAGAGGGCTGGGCGGATATTGTCAGCCATCCCACCGTCAACTGATACATAATTTCTTATATTGGGAATTTCTTTGGATGAACCAATCGTATATAAAGATACACCAGCATTTCCAACAATCGAGCGACCTGGTTCAATCCAGATCTCCGGCAGGGATATGTTTAAACGCTCACTGTTTTCTCTCACAGCTGCAACGATTTTTTCCGCGTAGATATGATATGCCAAAGGCTCATCTTCTTCTGTATAACGAATCCCGTATCCTCCACCAAGATTTAATACTTCCGGAACAAAATCTACTTGATCCAACCACTTTTCTAGTTGATCGAATAATAGATTAACAGCAACCATAAAACCTTCTGTTTCAAAAATTTGTGAACCGATATGGCAGTGTAGTCCCTTCAATTGAATATGTCCATGATTATGTAAGAGTTGAAAAGCTTCATCCGCTTGCCCGTTAATAAGATTAAAGCCAAACTTAGAGTCTTCATTCCCCGTCATAATATATTGGTGAGTATTCGACTCGATACCAGGCGTTACGCGAATAAGAACATCGATTGTTTTATTCTCTTCCCGAAGAATTTCTTCAAGCAATTGAATTTCATACAGATTATCAATGACGATACAGCCAATGTTTTCGTCAACTGCCATTTTTAATTCTTCTCTGCTTTTATTATTGCCGTGTAAGTGGATCCGCTCTGTTGGAAATCCAGCTTGAAGGGCGGTATATAGCTCCCCTTCTGAAACGACATCAAGACACAAGCCTTCCTGTTTCGCAACTTGTACCATTGCAATACTGGAAAATGCTTTACTTGCATATGCCACTTTAGCTTGGACATCTAAATCTTTAAACGTTTGGACGAAGCTTCGCGCATTTTTACGGATAATCCCCACATCATATACATATAATGGGGTTCCATATTTTTCAGCAAGCGTCAGACTATCAACGCCCCCGATCATTAAGTGCCCTGCAGCATTAACCTCAAATGGATGGTGGTCAATTATCATCTTCATCTCCCCCGTACGCTATATTGTAAAATGATACATTACTTTACCATATTAAAGGAGAAAACAAAAGCACAATGCCTTAAAATATTATAATTATACACTCAACGCATCACTTTCATTCAGCGTAAGTGCAACTCTCTTTCCAGGGTCCGCAGTCCAGACACCTCTCGCACCTGCTGAGCGGCTGGTGAGCCTCCTCGGGCTAACGCCCTGTGGGGTCTCACCTAGGCCTATCGACGAACAGGAGGTTCTAATGCCGGCATTGGTCACAGGACGTGACCGCACTTAGCCGGCCTCCCGCAGGAGTCTCGAGGTGTCTGGACTGCTCCGAGGGGAAAGCCAAATTTGGAACCCTATTTATTATTCTAGGGATAGAACGCTCATCATGATTGGATCGTTTCCAATAATAATGTACTCTACCAGTTCAGTTGCCCGGCGGACGGTGACTCCTACGGGAAAAGCACGAGTCCAGACCTGAGCAGGAAGCGGTTTTCTTCCGAGGCAGACTAAGAACGCTCTCGTATGTGGCAACGTCTGACATTAACGTCCTGTGCGTCGAGGCTGAGGCCGTGCCCGTGGAAAGCATCCGTCCGCCGGGTAACTGAACGGCGATTAGAGATCTAAACTAAAGGAAACGAGCAAAGACACTTACGCTGAATGAAAGGGAACGAATTATTTGTCTTTTCCTTTCCCTTTTTCAAGTGGTTGCCGGTAAACATTCTTCGGATGAACAATGCTTGGTCTTCTGTTCGTGTACGGAACAGGAATACGAAAGATGATATGGAGCAATGCACTTGGATTATAAGGAATGAACGGCCAGAAGTACGGCGTTTTCAATGATTTTTGCTCTACCAAAAATAAAATCGTTAACGTAAAACCAATCATTAATCCATTAATACCAAATAGCGCCGTTACAATCACTAGAAAATATTTAAGAATCTTATTCGCTGTCCCTAACTCATAACTAGGCGTCACATAGGAACCGATTGCTGAAATAGATACATAAAGGATGACTTCCGCACTGAACATACCAACATCAATCGCAATTTCACCAATCAATACCGCCGCAATCAAACTCATCGCAGTGGAAAGAGGCGTTGGGGTATGAACAGCTGCCATCCGCAAGAATTCAATCCCCAAATCGGCTAAAATGATTTGAAGAACGATTGGCACACTTCCTTCTTCGTTTGGACCGATAAAAGCCAGATTTTTCGGTAATAAACTCGGATCCTGGACAAACAATATCCATACGGGAAGCAGAAATATTGATAAGAATACGGCTAAGAATCTTATCCATCTTACGAAAGTACCAAATACCGGTGATTGTCTGTATTCCTCCGCATGCTGCAAATGGTGAAAATAAGTTGTAGGAAGAATAATCACACTTGGTGAAGAATCAACCGTCACTATTACATGTCCCTCTAACAAGTGATTCGCTGCTACATCCGGACGTTCGGTATAACGTACTAATGGAAAAGTATTCCACTTTCTTTTAATAATAAACTCCTCTAGTGACTTGTCGGCCATGGATAAACCGTCGACTTCAATACCTTCAATTCTTTCCTTGACTAAGTCTACAAGACCATCGCTGGCTATATCTTTAATGTAAGTGATACAGACGTCCGTTTTAGACCGTTCTCCCACTTTCATCATTTCATTACGCAAACGAGCGTCCCGCAATCTTCTTCTCGTTAAAGCAGTATTTTCTACCACATTCTCTGTATATCCATCTCTGGAACCCCGAATGACTTTTTCTGTGTCCGGCTCTTCAGGTGTTCGGCCAGGGTAATGTCTTACATCAATTGAAAATACTTGGTTGTATCCATCTACAAATATGACAACCAAACCGGAAAGCATTTCATCTACTGCTTCATCCAATGTTTTCAACTTAGCTACCTGTTGATGTACTAAGCGATTTGTAAGAATTTCGGGAAACTTCTCCTTTTCTTTCTCATTTTCATTCAAGTTAAGCATTTCTATTAATAACTCTTGAACGATGGTCGTATCACAAAGCCCGTTAACAAAATACAGTTGAACACGGCGACCAAGTATAATAACTTGCCGGTAGTCAACATCATAGGAAATATCCAGGCCTAACCTTTCCTTCATATACTTTTCATTTTTCTTAATATCTTGATATACTTTCGTTTTTACTTCCATCCCGTTCACTCCGAATTCTCGTTTAGTACGAATCTAAACCGTTACGAAATATAGCCATTGAAAAAGTGAGCCAATAATTTTACCGAACATAATCGCCATTAATAACCAAAGTAAAAAACCGTCCAATTTTACTCGCTTCAGCAAAATAGGAAACACATTCAGTATTTCTGTAAGTGCCGCTGCGAGCATCCCATTAAAAATCCCATGCAATAACCCCCATAATACGAGCAGTATAACCGGCTCCTGCCAATTGCCGTTAAAGAAGGTGAGAAAAGTTCCAAATAATAAACCTAATATAATACTTGCTGTATATATTTTAATAAATGCTTCACTTTTACTTAGCTGAATGAGGCGCGGAATGATCCTTAATACTGTAATAAAGGCAACAAAACCAGCACCAACCGTAATGCCACCACCAAAACCGATGAACGCTTGCGCGAGATTCAGACTAATTTCTTTCATCGAGCTCATTCTCATGCATCACTAAATACTGATTGAGTTCAGTTTGATAATTTGAGATTTCGATCTCAAGAGGACTCGGTTCTTCGTTAAACCGTTTATTGAACCAATGGTTGAAAAACAATAAAGTCCCGAGACCGAGACCAAGGGAATAAGGGATTTGAATCCATAATGGAAATTCATTTTCCTCACCGGTTAATATATAGTGGAGCTTCTGTTGAACTTCCTGCATGCTGACATCATAATGAAAGTTCATGATAGTCATTGCTGTACCAATAAATAAAAGCAACCAGATTAATACTGCAATAAACAAATTTGCTTTTTTCTTTTTCTTTTCTATCCGGATGACCGTTTGATCCGGTCCAACTGATTGGATATCCAGTTCAGGGAATTCTTTTATAAGTTCTTTAATAATGAGAAATACGTCAATGACAAGGATGTTGAGGTCTTTATCACTGATGCGGTAAATTGGTTTACTTTCAAGGTTCTCTTTGATCGCAAAAGGTGCTGCTATATGGGCAATATCTCTAAGATGCAGCTGCTTATTTTCATTTACATCCACATTACGCTTCATTCGCAAATAGACCGTATGAACCATAACATCATCAACCTTTACCGAGCATTTTGCTTAGTATGAGTATTTCGATTGAATTTTATCCCCCAAAAAACAATTTCGGACACAGCATTTTTATTTTATAGTTTCTTATACAATCAACAGAAATACCCCCAGCAAGGATCCCGATATCCATGCTGGGGGTATGTTTAGATTCCTAAGTATTCTTTTATCTCTTGTAAGAGCTTTTTTTCAATTCGTGATACTTGGACTTGGGAGATTCCTAGACGTTCTGCTACTTCCGTCTGGGTCTGGTCTTTATAATACCGCAAATAAACAATTAATCGCTCTCTTTCATCTAAATGCTGAATCGCTTCTTCCAAGGAAATTTTCTCAAACCACTTCGTATCCTCCGTTGAAATCTGATCTAGCAATGTAATCGGATCACCATCATTTTCAAAAACCGTTTCATGTATTGATTGCGGTGTCCTTGCAGCTTCTTCAGCATGAATGATTTCTTCTACGGAAAGATCCAACTCCTGCGCAAGTTCACTTACAGAAGGGGATCTGCCCAGTTCCTTTGTCAAGGCATCCTTCGCTCTCCGTATTTTATTCCCTGTTTCCTTTAACGTCCGACTCACCTTTACGCTCCCGTCATCTCGAATAAACCGCTGAATTTCACCGATAATCATCGGGACGGCGTAAGTGGAAAAACGTACGTCATAGGTTAAATCGAATTTATCGATGGATTTGATTAAACCGATACTGCCGATTTGGAATAAATCGTCCGGATCATACCCCCGATTGATAAAGCGTTGCACGACGGACCAAACGAGCCGAACATTCTGCTCCACCAAGAAATCCCTTGCTTCTTTATTGCCATTTTGGCTTTGGAAAAGTAGTTCTTTAACTTCCTCATTCGTAAGCTTATGCTTATTTGACTTTGGTTTTGTATTAAGATCCATTGGCTTTCATCCTAATTATAAACCGTTTTATTATTTATTAATTGCTTTGACATCTCTACCGTCGTACCTTCACCGGGACGGGAAACAATCTCTACTTTATCCATAAAGTTTTCCATAATCGTAAAACCCATACCTGAGCGTTCTAGTTCTGGTTTGGATGTATAGAGCGGTTCACGGGCTTCTTCAATATCGTCAATACCTAATCCTTTGTCTTCAATTCTAAGTTTAACTTCATTATCCTCTATTGAACAAAAGATTTTAATGAAATGATGAGGTTCATTCTGGTAACCATGAATAATCGCATTGGTTACCGCTTCAGAAACAACGGTCTTCATTTCTGTCATTTCCTCAACCGTAGGATCTAATGGTGCGATGAATGCTGCAACAGCTACTCTCGCAAAGGCTTCATTCTCACTAACACTCAAAAATTCCAATTGCATACTATTTTTCATGATGCCACCCCCAAGGTTTCCAAAGCATTTTCCTCATTTTCAGCAAGACGGATAATTTTAAATAACCCAGCCATTTCAAACAAGCGATTAATCGCTGGTGTAACAGAACAAACGACCATTTCACCACCAAGCTGTAATACTTCTTTATATCTGCCTAAAATAACGCCTAAACCAGAACTATCCATGAATGAGATTCCACCCAAGTTTAAAATAACATGTTTTACAGGACGACTATAAAGCATGTCTTTCCACTCTTTTCGAAGCGTTTCAGCTGTATGATGGTCCAGTTCTCCCGTCAGTCTGACAATTAGTACATCCTCCTTCACGGAAAATAAGGATTGTAATCCCAAATTAATCTCCTCCTCTTTAATTCCTTAATCTATGTTTCTTTATTCCTTCGTCTAATTCCTGCATGACGACAAAACTAGTCAGAATAACCGTTTATTCGACCCTTATTCAAAAACAGCCACTTCCTGTAAAGACCGTTTCATTAAGGTGAAAAAAGATGCCTTATGAATTGGGTGTTCTACGGTCAGCGGAGATTCGATTATAATTTCTTCACCATTTTTAATCAAAAGTGTTCCAATTCTGTCCCCTTGTTCAATTGGAAGACTGATATCGTCCATCAATTCATATTCTGTTGTTAAATCTTCAAGCTTTTGACCCTTCGTATGAATCGTGCTTATCGGGGATGCAGTGATGATATTTGTTTTTTTTCTGTCACCTTTTAGCGTAGTAATTTCGGTAATGACCTCGCCTTCTTCATAAAGCCTTTCCGTTTCAAATTGATTAAATGCATAATCAAGCATTGAGGAAACAGCAGCATTTCTCGCTTTCGAGCTCTCGTATCCTAAAACGACAGCAACAACTCGCATGTCATCCTTTTTGGCAGTTGCAGTCAAACAATATTTCGCTTCACTCGTGTACCCTGTTTTTAATCCATCCACTTCAGGGTAAAAACGGACGAGTTTGTTTGTATTGACAAGCCAGAATTCCTTATCAGTATCTTTCCGTAAGTAGTCCTCATAAATCGAAGTAAATTCTGTGATTTTTTCGTATTTTAGCAGTTCGCGTGCCATCATTGCCATATCATAAGCTGTGCTGTAATGATCATCTGCTGGTAGTCCGGAAGTGTTTTGGAAGTTAGTATTTTCTAGACCTAGGGATTTCGCTTTTTCATTCATCGCTTTCACAAAAGCTTGCTCACTTCCCGCAATCCGTTCAGCAAGTGCTACACTCGCATCGTTTGCTGATGCTATTGCAATACCTTTCAAAAGATCTGTAACCGACATTTCCTCCCCTGCCTCAAGGAAAATTTGCGATCCACCCATAGACGCAGCATTTTCACTCACACGCACCTTCTCATCGAGTGATAAGGACCCTTCATCGATCGCTTCCATGATTAATAAAAGGGTCATGATTTTCGTCATACTTGCGGGTGGTAATTTTTCATGAGGATTCTTATTAAATAAAATGGTGCCAGTGTCCTGTTCAATCAAGATTGCTGACTTGGCATCCTCCGCGAGTTCCGGCTGATTTTCCTCCTTTGAAGCTGCATGAACTGCAAGTAGTGGGGTGAAACTAGTAAATAGTAAAAACGAGATAACTGTTAGAAGAATACTGCTTTTATTCATAGATTTACCTCCAAAATATAGTATGGAACTAGGATGCCCAATTTGGAGGGTTTTATACAGTAAAAAACCCTTATTCATTTGAATGGAATAAGGGCTTAATGCGTTTAGTTAAGCTCTTGGATGATATGCTTTGTACATATCTTTCAGTCTTTTCTTCGTAACATGTGTATAGATTTGCGTGGTGGAGATGTCCTCGTGACCAAGCATTTCTTGGACGATCCGTAAATCAGCGCCATTTTCGAGCAAATGGGTGGCAAAGGAGTGGCGTAAAGTATGTGGTGTAATATTTTTCTTAATACCAGCTTCTAGTGCTTTTTTCTTGAGGATTTTCCAAAATCCTTGTCGTGATAACGGTCTTCCATGCTGGTTGACGAAAAGTGTTTGCGTACTTTGTCCTTTAACAAGCTTCGGTCTAGTGTTTTCTAAATAGTCTTCAATCGCATGGATTGCTGTATTTCCCAATGGAACGATACGTTCTTTGGATCCTTTGCCGAAGCATTGCACAAATCCCATCATAAGATGCAGATCATTTGTTTTCAGTTCAATCATTTCCGTCACCCGTAAACCTGTTGCATACAATAATTCGAGCATCGCTTTCGTTCGTAATTCTAGCGGGGTGTCATCATTTATTTCAAGAAGCTTATCAATTTCCTCTTGCGCTAAGACGTCTGGTAACGTGCGGTCGTTCTTCGGCTTTTCAATATGGAGGCTAGCATCTTGTGCGACGATTTGCTCCCTGACTAAAAATTGATGGAGTGAGCGGATAGAAGAAATATGCCGGGAAATGGTTGCAGTTGATTTCCCGTTATCCTTTAGATGATAGAGAAACTGTATAATATCGTTACGTGAAACTTCTTTCCAGTTCGTTTTAGCTGCTTCTTTCTCCAAATGTTTTATATAATTTTTTAAATCTCGCTTGTAGGAGGTCAGCGTATTTTCCGCTAGACCTCTTTCAATTTGTAAAAAATGCAAAAAATCTTCCAGTTCATTATGTAACATCGTTCTCATCCCCTATAATGTCTAATTTACCCTTTTTCAGTTCAATTGTAAATTACAGTCTGACCGAATATATGGAGTTGGATCATAGCATTTTTATTTTATAGTTTCTTATACACAAAAAAAGCTTCATCCCGTTTTTGGACAAAGCCGTTCTTTGCATTGATTATTGTACTTTCACTACTGATTCCTGGCATTGTTTGCAAATTCCATGAAACGTCAAACGATGATCCATCACCTGGAAACCGAAATCATTTTCAACAATTTTTTCAACATCTTCTAATAGATCATTAACAATTTCTTCAACAGAGCCGCATTCAATACAAACTAGATGGTGATGAAAATGTTTAGCGCCTTCTTTACGAAGATCATAGCGAGAGACACCATCTCCAAAATTTATTTTATCGACAATCTTCAGTTCAGATAATAACTCCAATGTTCGGTAGACAGTCGCTAAACCAATTTCAGGCGATTTTTCTTTAACTAATAAATAAACATCCTCCGCACTTAGATGATCTTCTTCTCTTTCTATTAATACCCGAACGGTTGCTTCTCGTTGCGGTGTCAATTTATAATTCTGTGCATGGAGTTGTTTTTTAATTTGTTCAATCCGATGTTCCATTCCCTGTTCGCCTCCCTCATAATCCCAACTTTATTATAGGCACCATTCGTAAGCGTGTCAAAGTATAGTCTATCACTTTATATTAATAATAATTATAAAGAAGGTTCGATTATAAGTAAAATGATTTGATTAGCGTCTCCATCAAACCACCGGAAATATAAACTTCAACGAAGGATGCGCCGATTGATACGATAATCAGGATTGAGAATATGACGATGTAATTGACAAATGGTTGCCAAAGCGAATCAACATTTCTTCTCGAAAATATTTTCCGTAAACTGAACAGCGCAAAGATCATCGCCATTGTGCCGGCAAATATATAGATTGGAATGGCAATTAAATTATGTGGGGCTATCGTTAAAGTTGAAAACAAAAGACCTTCTGAACCTAGCTGATTAACGATGAAACCAACAGAGAATCCAATGACTAAGCCTTTAATGAACAATAAAATCCAAATAACCGGCAAGCCAATCACAGAAAGACCCAGTACGAATAATAACAAAAGATATTTCAAGTGAAAATAAAAGCTATCTTTCCATACCATAAAGCGGTCCACATCTTTTTCGTCTAACGTATGATTGAAAAAACGTTCCAAATAAAAAAACAAGTCCTGTTTCTGGATAAAATTCATGCTGTTAACGAGGAGTGCACCGAAGATGATTCCCGTTAACAGCAAAATGCACATGAATAAATAGATGATAGCGTAAGTTCGTATATGGTTGGCGAACCGTAATTTAAATTCTTGCATGTGGACCCTCCTTCGCATATTTCTATAATTATGCTATGAGGGTCTATAATTAAATAGAACTTATTACTAGATTCACCCTTGAAAAAGAAGAGAGTTTAATTGCTGGAATCTGTTTCACTGGCAACAACTTTACCATATTTACCGCCACCACCTGCTGCTATTTGCAATTCTCCATTCCGGTTTGCTAATATCATCTCGGCCAGTTTAGCAGGGACGACTTCTTCCAATTCTTCTTTACTCACCCGGTGAATGATATTCATTTCTGTACCGAATGCTTTTAATAGTTTTGCGTACGTTTTCGCACCTAATGAAGGGATGAAGTCAAGCGGAACTTGGTGTACATAGGTTGGACGTTCACGAGAATATTCATTCGTTTTTAACATATCAATCCGTTCCTTCACACCATTTATCCGCTGTAGGGAGCCGCAGTTACTGCACGGTTCATTTTTAGGCGCAGGGTGTAAACATTTTTTACAAACCGTATGATAATATTTTCCAAGAAGTGGATTCATTCCATAATTACGAACTATTTTTCTTCCTTTGACGTGATGGATTGCATAGTAAAGCTCCTTAAAACTCGGTGTTTTCATAAGCACTTCCTGATATTCCCTCGCCATCTTCCCTAATGAATGGGCATCAGAATTCGTTAAAAATGTGTAAGGATTAAGCTCATCAATCCCGTCAACCATATACGTGTCCGAACTAAGACCTAACTCGACTGCATCAATTAATGAGTCATCTAATACTTCCCGGAGTGACTGCTGCACCCCTTTTCCGTATAAACTCTTAAATGGGGTGAAAATATGGGCCGGAATAAACAAGCCGGATAACTCTTTTACTTTATACTGCAAATCCCGTGCAGAACCATAATACCTTTGAGAGCTGAGGTTAATATTTGTCATCCGTTCCCTTAGCCAAGCTGTAAAGGCGCTCATACTTGCTAGAGTCGGGAAAAAGCAAAGCACATGGATCGGTCCTTTACAATTTTCATCATAGATTTCGATCTCTGAGCCTAGAATCAATGTCACTTGTTTGAACTGGATTCCACCATCTTTCAATTCTTTAGCCTGCTTCGTATCGATCAATTCCTGAATTTCAGCTTGTACGGCAGGAGCGTGGCAATCGATCACACCAACCAGATCCAATCCCTTCTTTTCATCTGATTCCTTTAGAATATTGGATAAGGTAAGTGTCTTTGCTCCTGTAATCTTCACCGGTCGATTATTGTAATCCCTGCCGATATGAATATGCAAATCTACAAAATACGATGATAAGTTCATTACATCCTCCCAAGAGCGTGTAAGTAGAGAATGGCATAATTTGTTTTCGCATCATGAATCTTTTCTTCTTCGACGTACTGCTTCGCTTCATCCAGTGTCAATTCAATGATTTCGATAAACTCATCGTCATCTCCTTGAACTGGTGTCTCCAACTTTTCCAATGTATCCGTAATGTAAATATAGATAAGTTCATCTGCAAAGCCAGGTGATGTATAAAAAGATGTGACGAAATTCAGTTCTTTCGTCGTATAACCCGTCTCTTCCTCCAGCTCGCGTATCGCTGCTGCAAGTGGTTGTTCATTATCATCCAATTTCCCTGCCGGTATCTCTACTAATGTTTTTTCAAGCGGTTTACGATATTGTTTCACAAATACGATTTTTTTATCCTTTGTAATCGGTATAATTGCCACTGCACCAGGATGTTTGACAATCTCCCTTTTTGCTTTTTCACCATCTGGTAAAACGACATCATCGACTTGCAGATCAATTATCTTTCCTTCATATATTTTTTCTGTATGAATTGTTTTTTCTTCAAAATTTTTCATTATAATCTCCTTTATTTCCTTGTATGTCTCACCATTTTATCATATATTTAATTATTAAAACTAGTAACTGATTGGCGTATGTCACGAATCTTCCTTATAATAGAGTTAACTTGAAACTAGTGAGGTGCAAGACATGAAAATGAATCAATTAGGGAAATCAGATATTTATGTATCCGAGCTTACCCTCGGTTGTATGTCCCTTGGACAAGACAAAAATAAAGCAAAAGAAATTATCAGTACCGCATTAGCACAAGGGATTAATCATCTCGATACAGCTGATTTATATGATTTCGGATTAAATGAAGAAATTATCGGAGAAATTATTAAAGATAGAAGACAAGATGTGATTCTCACTACGAAAGCTGGAAACCACTTTTCAAAAGAAACGAAGGATTGGTTCTGGGACCCGTCTAAAGAATATATCATGCAGGCTGCAAAAGAAAGCTTAAAACGACTCCAGACCGATTATATTGACTTCTTCATGCTTCATGGCGGAACGATGGAGGATCCAATAGACGAAACGATTGAAGCAATGGAAGAACTGAAAAAAGCAGGATTAATCCGAGCTTACGGTATCTCCTCCATCCGTCCTAATGTAATTGATGCATATGTGAGAAAATCTTCCATCGATGGTGTCATGCTGCAATACAGCTTGCTTGACCGCCGGCCGGAAGAAAGTGTATTAAAGCAGCTGGATGATAATAATATTAGTGCAATAGCAAGAGGGCCACTAGCGAAAGGGATGCTGAGTACATATTATAAAGAAAATATTACGAAGAAAGCTGCAAAAGGTTTTCTCGATTATAACCAGACCGAGCTGCTGCAAACAGTTGAAAATATTGCCGCACTCTCTGAAGGTATGCCAATGAACGAATTGGCTTTAAAATATGTCTTACAACACCCTGCCGTGACAACAATTACCTTTGGTGCGAGTAGGATAGAGCAAGTCATAGAAAATACCAAGGTTGATTTAACTACTGGATTATCTGAAGAAATGTATGAAAAATTAAAAGAACAAACAAAACGAAATATCTATGAGCAGCATCGGGTCTAAACCTACAATGTTTCGAAAGGATGGATCACTTGCAGACGATGATATTCGCTCACCGCGGAGCAAGTAACTATGCCCCGGAAAATACGATGCCCGCTTTCGAGCTCGCCTATCAGATGGAGGCGGAAGGAATTGAAACCGATGTACAATTATTAAAAGATGGCATCCCCGTTCTGATTCATGATGAAGACGTCCGGCGAACGACGAATGGAAGAGGTTTTATTATAGATCATCGATTAGAAGAACTACTGAATTTGGACGCTGGCGCTTATTTTGCACCTAAGTTCAAAGGTACCCGCATATTGACACTTGATCAATTCTTAGAGTGGGCATGTGATAAGCCGTTACACTTAAACTTAGAACTGAAAAATAATAAGATAGCCTATGAAGAAATTGAAATTAAAGTTCTTGACGCAATACGGAACTATAATGTTAAGAAGCGTACGACGATATCGAGTTTTAACCCGGAAAGCGTCAAACGGATGAGGCAACTTGATCAGACATTAGACGTTGCCCTGCTCCGTTCAAGGAAACATCCCAATCTTGTGGGGTATGCCAAGGAATTAGGAGCAAGCTCTCTGCACGTTAAACATACCTTACTCACCCCATCCTTAGTTAGGGCATGTAAAGCTGCAAACTTACAACTTCGGGTTTATACTGTAAATCGGACGATCTTAATAAAAAAATGCCTAAAACTCGCTTGTTCCGGCATCATTACCGACGTCCCGGATAAAGCACATCACATCCGGAATAATTTTAAATAAACCATCTATCACCTTCGTTCAGCGTAAGTATTTTGCTCGTTTATTTAATTTAGCGCTCTAATCGCCGTTCAGTTGCCCGGTGGACGAATGCTTTCCGCGGGCACAGCCGAAGCCTCGACGCACAGGACATGGCGAACTTAGTCTACCTCAGGCTGAGCACTAAGGGGTCTCCGGACTCGTGCTATTCCCGCAGGAGTCACCGTCCACCGGGCAACTGAACTGGTAGGGATGATTACTTTGAATGGAAATTATCTCCTCCCAATGAGCAAACATCGTACCTGTTAAATAATAGTGTTCTAAGTCAGGCCTTTCCTCGGAGCAGTCCAGACACCTCGAGACTCCAGCAGGAGGATAGGCCTAGGTGAGACCCCGCAGGGCGACAGCCCGAGGAGGCTCACCAGCCGCCTGCGGAAAGCGAGAGGTGTCTGGACTGCGGACCCCCAGGAGAAAGTAGAAAGTTGCACTTACGCTGAAAGTAAAGGTATACCTAGCTGTCTAAGAATACGGAAGTTGGATTAATAAGTAAACTATTTGTTTCGGAGGAAATCGCATGGAAATTACATTTCTTGGTACTGGCGCAGGTCTTCCATCGAAAAGCAGGAACGTGTCGGCTATTGCCCTACACCTTCTGCAAGAAGAGAATCAAATCTGGTTATTTGATTGCGGGGAAGCAACCCAGCACCAAATCTTACACACTTCGATTAAACCGAGGAAAATAAATAAAATATTCATTACCCATTTACATGGCGACCATATTTTCGGTCTCCCTGGCCTGTTAAGTAGCCGCTCCTTCCAAGGAGGAGATGATGCTGTCACAATTTACGGGCCACAGGGTTTACGAGATTATATCGTAACAGCACTGCGAATCAGCAAATCCCATTTGAACTATCCGATAACGATTAAAGAAATTAAAGATGGGACGGTTATTAAAGAAGACAACTATACAATTTTTGTAAAAGAACTGGATCATGGAATCCCGAGCTTCGGTTATCGAATTGTCGAAAAAGACTCCCCTGGGGAGTTACTTGTAGACAAATTACAAGCAAAAGGAATACCAGCGGGACCGTTATACGGTAAAATTAAAAGTAATGAATATATTAATACGAAAGACTATGGTATACTCTATCGCAAAGATTTCCTCGGCCCAGATAAACCTGGGAAAATCATTACGATTATGGGAGATACCCGTTATCAGGAAAGTTTTACTTCTTTTGTTGAACGGTCTGATGTGCTCATTTATGAAGCCACCTTTAACGCGGAGCAGGAAGATTTAGCTTTTCAATACTTTCACAGTACAACGAAGCAAGCCGCAACCCTGGCGAAAGAAGGTAACGTAAAACAATTAATCATGACTCATATTTCGTCACGTTACCAGTTAGCAGATTATGAGGATTTATTAAAGGAAGCTCGAGAAGTTTTTCGAGACACAGAGCTTGCAAACGATTTTTATCATCATCAAATTAGGTAATGAATGAGGGTTACACAGTAGGAGAGAGAAAAAATGAATCATATCCAAGAATTAATAGAAAATCAGCGAACCTTCTTTATCCATGGGAACACCACTGATTTTGAATACCGCAAAGAAAGTTTATTAAAATTAAGGAAAATGCTCAAAGAAAATGAAACAGAGATTTATTACGCTTTAAAACAAGATTTAAATAAATCAAAACATGAAGCCTTTGTGACAGAATTAGGCTTCTTATATTCCGAGATTGATTTTACATTGAAAAATTTAAAAACATGGATGACTCCGGAAAAAGTCCCGTCCCCATTATCACATAAAGGATCGAAATCCTATATAATGAAAGAACCATACGGGGTTGTACTAGTTATATCGCCATGGAATTATCCATTACATCTTGCACTCGCACCCGCAATTGCGGCTCTTGCAGCTGGAAATTGTGTCATTATTAAACCATCCGAACATGCAATAGCAACATCCCAATTGCTACGTGCGCTCATACAAGATACGTTTGACCCTTCTTTAATTGACGTTGTTGAAGGTGGTGTAGAAACAACAGAAGCACTTCTGAAAGAAAGGTTTGATTATATCTTCTTCACCGGTAGTGCGAACGTTGGAAAAATAGTAATGAGAGCCGCAAGTGAACATTTAACACCGATCACGCTTGAATTAGGCGGAAAGAGTCCAGCAATTATCGATTCTGACGCCAATGTTAATCTTGCAGCTAAACGAATAACATGGGCGAAATTCACCAATGCGGGACAAACGTGTGTAGCCCCGGATTATCTCTATGTTCATGATGACGTCAAATTTAAATTTATGAAAGCACTCGTGAAACAGATTAAAGCCTTATTTGGAAAGCATCCGTTATACAATGAGGATTATACAAAAATAATTAATGAGAAACATTTCAACCGGTTAGTAAATTTTATTGATCAGGAAAAAGTTATTCATGGCGGAGGTTTTGCGCCTGACACGCGTTTAATCGAGCCGACTGTGATGGATAAAGTGACCTGGGATGATCCAATTATGCAAGAAGAAATTTTCGGGCCACTTCTCCCTGTTCTTTCCTTTTCCAATATTGAAGATGCCTTGTATACAATCAAGCGACAAGAAAAGCCGCTCGCTCTCTATTACTTTGGAGAAAATGAAAAAATTCAACAGCAGGTCATTGAGTTTATTTCCTTTGGTGGTGGGGCCATCAATGATGCTGTCTATCATTTAGGCAATCCGTTCCTGCCGTTTGGCGGTGTTGGCCAAAGTGGAATGGGAGCCTATCACGGTCAATACGGCTTTGACACATTTACCCACCAAAAAGGCATCCTTAAACAAACAACCAAATTCGACTTCCCGTTCCGTTACCCAGGAAGCAAGCTAAACACTTCAGTTGTGAAAAGAATCATGAAATAAACGGTAACTAAATAAGCTACCAAAAATCCGCAGTGCAAAGGAATCGGGGCTGCGGATTTCGTTTATTTTTTAAAGTCATCGAGGAAGTCTTTTTGAAAGCTTGTTCTGAATTCATTGGAATCATTGTCTTCTTTATTAGGTAATGCCTTAAATGTGTCCTCGCCAAATTTATCTGCAAGTTGGTTTACCGTCTGCTTTAACTTCTCTTTTTTCACCGCGTCTTCATACGTAAATAAATCAAGCTGCTCCCCAACATTACGCTTATCTTCTAGATGTTGAGCGGTCACTCCTAATAGCCGGATGGGTTGCTCATTCCAATGCTGCTCGAATAACTCAACCGCTATTGGCAGGAGATCCGCCTTCTCATCGATATATGTATCCAATTTCCTGCTACGCGTAACCGTCTTCCGGTCATGATAACGAATCATAACTTGCACACTTTTCCCCACGACTTCCTTTCGCTTCATGCGGCTAATGACCTTCTCAGAAAGCTTATCAAGCAAGTAGTGAATCTCTTGAAGGTTCGTCGTGTCGTATGGTAAGGTTTGTGAATTGCCGATACTTTTGAAATCAAAAATCGCATCGGGGTCGACTTCCCGATTATCAATGCCGTTTGCACGATTGATCAATCGCTCCCCGTTGATGCCAAGCAATTGCCGTAACTCATAAACATCTGCTTCCGCCAAATCTTTAATCGTATGAATTTTAATCGCTTTTAATTTTTCCGCCGTCTTTTCCCCCACACCATACATTTCATCAATGGGAAGTGGCCACAACGTTTCGGGCAACTCCCTTTTTCGGATAATGGTTATACCAAGGGGTTTCTTGAGGTCTGAACCCATCTTTGCTAAGAATTTGTTTGGGGCAATACCGATGCTGCATGGCAAATCAAGTTCATTTAATATCCGCTTTTGTAAATTTCGAGCAATCTCTATAGGAGTACCTTGACCCTCCACGTCCGTCACATCTATGTAGCCTTCATCAATCGATACAGGCTGAACAAGTGGGGTAATTTCAGACATCATCCGGAAGATTTCACTTGAAGCAGCCCGGTACCGTTCAAAATTCGGCTTCAAGATGATAAGTTCTGGGCAAAGTTTCTTCGCTTGCCAAACCGTCATAGTTGTCCGAACTCCTTTTGCCCTTGCCTCATAACTGCTCGTTACGATAATCCCTTTTCGTTCTTCAGGGTTTCCTGCAATAGCGACAGGTTTTCCTTTCAGGTCCGGATTGAAGGCCATTTCAACAGATGCATAAAAACTATTCATGTCTATGTGAAAAATTACTCTTCTTCTCCCTGTTGGCTTCAGCGTAGACATGTTAACCACCCTCTACTGATTGGTTGTCACTCTCTATTATATCATAGAAAAAGCATCCATTAGGTCTGAATCAGACCCTGGATGCCTATTATAATGGTTTAATTTATCATTACTTTGTTGTTTCCATAACAATTGCTGTAATTAGTTCTGTAATTTTAATCAAATTGTCTATGGAGATTCTTTCTTTCGTCGTATGGATTTCTTCATAACCTACTGCAAGGTTCACGGTTGGAATTCCGAAACCAGCGATAATATTAGCATCACTGCCACCACCGCTTTTCAGCAGTTTACTTTCTCTACCAATCGATTTCGCGGCTCTTCTTGCCACTTCAACGACTTGGTCTCCACTTTCTTGTTTGTAGCCGGGATACATGAGCTTTATTTCTACTTCCGCTTCACCGCCAAGTTCACTCGCTGCGTGTTCAAACGCTTCTTTCATTGCTGCTGTTTGTTTATCGAGTTTCTTTTTGTCTAAGGAACGAGCTTCTGCAATAATATCTACATGATCTGCAACGATATTCGTTTGTTGTCCCCCTTCAAAACGACCGATATTTGCCGTCGTTTCTTCATCGATCCTTCCAAGCGGCATCTTAGATACTGCTTTGGCCGCAATCGTAATCGCAGAAACACCTTTTTCCGGCTCGACTCCAGCGTGCGCAGTTTTCCCTTTAACGGTTGCGAAGATCTTCGCCTGATTCGGCGCTGCGACAATAATGTCACCAACATCACCATTACTGTCAATTGCGTAACCGTAATCAGCGTGAATAAGAGAAGCGTCTAATGCTTTAGCACCTACTAGACCCGATTCTTCTCCGACTGTAATAATAAATTGAATATCTCCATGCTCCACATTTTCTTCTTTTAATAAACGAATCATTTCTAAAATTGCTGCAAGGCCAGCTTTATCATCTGCGCCAAGAATGGTAGTACCGTCAGACTTAATATAGCCGTCTTCTATTACCGGCTGGATATTTTTCCCCGGTACAACGGTATCCATATGGGAAGTAAAATAAATAGTATCGCCATCCGATTTGGTCCCTTTAAGTGTACAGATTAAATTTCCTGCACCGTGACCAGTCTTTTCCTTTGCATTGTCTTCTTTCACTTCAACCCCAAGTTCAGTGAATTTCTTTTTCAGTAATGCTGCAATTTCTGCTTCATATTTTGTTTCTGAATCCACTTGAACGAGCTCAAGGAATTCCTCTACTAATCTTGTTTCATTTACTGTGACCATTATTTAACCTCCAATTACTCTTATTAAATTATAGTGTGTGTTCAAAAAGAAGCAAGGTCGGCTAAGTAGAAGGGTGGCCTTGGCAATTTCGCCCCTAACGTACTATGCGCCGAAACTCGAGGTTGCGAGAGCACTCCGTACCGGAATAAGCTGGTGAGACATAAGAAATGCAAATGCAAGCCACCCAGCTTATCACTTATGTGACGGATTCTATACCATTCGGCTTAAGTAGAACTTCTACATTCATGAAGTGCCCTTTAAACAAGACTTTTTGAACAACCTCTTATAAAGGTATATTTCCATGTTTTTTATGAGGGCGTTCTTCCTCTTTGTTCCGCAGCATTTCTAAAGCTTGAATAAGCTTAATTCTCGTTTCCCTTGGATCAATGACGTCATCAACCATACCTAGACCTGCAGCTATGTAAGGGTTAGCGAATTTCTCGCGGTAGCTTGCAATTTTCTCTGTCCGCAAGCTTTCCGGATTTTCACTTTCAGCGATTTCCTTTGCGTATAGAATATTAACTGCTCCTTCTGGACCCATTACAGCTATTTCAGCGTTCGGCCAAGCGAAAACGAGGTCAGCACCGATTGACTTACTGTTCAATGCTACATAAGCTCCGCCAAATGCTTTTCGCGTAATCACCGTAATTTTGGGAACAGTTGCTTCTGAGTAAGCATATAAAATTTTCGCCCCATGACGTATAATACCACCATGCTCTTGTTTTACACCAGGGAAAAATCCGGTAACATCTTCAAAAGTGATAATCGGTATATTAAAGCAATCACAGAAGCGAATGAATCGGGAAGCTTTATCACTTGAATCAATATCAAGTCCACCGGCCATATATTTCGGCTGATTACAGACAAGACCAACTGCTTCACCTTTAATCCTAGCAAAACCAACGACGATATTTTTCGCGAAATCTTGATGAATCTCAAAGAAACTATCTTCATCAACAATCGCTTCAATAACCTGCTTTACATCATACGGACGAACTGGATCAAAGGGGATGAGATCTGCTAAATTTAAACGGAGCTCTTCTTCCATTCGTTGCTCCTCATATGGCTGTCGCTTAGGCTTCTCTTCAAAATTCGCTGGAATATAGGATAATAGTTTTCTAACTGTATCAAGAGCAGCTTCTTCAGTTGGAGTTCTTATATGCGCATTTCCGCTTTTTGTATTATGGATCGAAGCACCGCCAAGGTCCTCTGAAGATATTTTCTCTCCAGTAACCGCTTCAATCACTTTCGGTCCCGTAATGAACATTTGTGAGGTCTTCTCCACCATTATGACAAAATCAGTTATTGCAGGTGAGTAGACCGCTCCACCCGCACTTGGACCCATAATAACTGAGATTTGCGGAATAACACCTGAATAGATGGAGTTGCGATAAAACACATGCCCATAGCCATCCAATGAAGAGACACCTTCCTGGATGCGTGCGCCGCCTGAATCGTTCAATCCGATAAACGGTACCTTTGATTTGGCTGCAAGGTCCATTACAGCCGCAATTTTTTCTCCATGCATTTCACCAAGAGCACCGCCATAAACAGTAAAGTCTTGGGCAAATAAATAGACAGGTCTTCCATCGATTTTTCCGTAGCCTGTTACAACTCCCTCTCCCTTACCGCTTGAGTTACCGTTCATGCTAAAGTCAGACGTGCGGGTTTCAATAAAGGGATTCAGTTCTACAAAACTTCCTTCATCCAGAAGATAATCAATACGTTCCCTTGCAGTCATTTTCCCTTTTTCATGCTGCTTTTTAATTCGTTCGTCCCCTCCGCCTAGTTCAACTTCCCTCCGTTTATCATACAACTCATTAATCTTATCATACATATCCATCATTCATCACTTCCTTTTGCCTGTTCGCATAACTCAACTAAGACACCATGAGCTTCTTTCGGATGAATGAAAGCGATTTGACTGTCGTTTGCACCTTGTTTCGGTTCTTCATTAATGAGGCGGATGCCTTGTTCTTTCAACCGGGAAAGCCTCACCGCTAAATCTTCCACTTCAAAAGCTATATGATGGACGCCTTCCCCGCGCTTTGTTAAAAATCCCTTAATAGGTGATTGGTCATGTAATGGTTCGAGTAATTCAATTCGTGTTTCCCCTATTTTTAAAAATGCGATTTTAACACCTTCCGACTCAACCTCTTCAATTGCTTCCACTTCAAGGCCAATTGTTTCCGTAAAAAACTGCAGTGCGTCTTTAATCTGATGAACGGCAATACCAATGTGCGCAATCCTTTTCGGAGGAACTGGCGCTTCTTCCGGTCGCAGGAGATTCTTTAAATAGACAGCCATTTCTTCTGTTGATGATCCGCTCGTGAAAATTCGTTTTATACCTTTTTCAAGCAGGAATGGTATATCCTCATTCGGGATAACTCCCCCGCCAATTACCGGAATATCCCCTGCATTTCGTTTCTCCAGTTCTTCAATTACTTTGGGAAATAGTGTATTATGTGCCCCTGATAAAGAAGACAATCCAACAACGTCAACATCCTCTTGAATAGCCGCAGTAGCAATTTGTACAGGCGACTGACGCAGCCCGGTATAGATTACTTCCATTCCGTGATCACGCATTGCCTGAGCAATGACGAGTGCTCCACGATCATGCCCATCGAGTCCAGGCTTCGCAATTAGTATTCTGATTTTCCTCATGATACCTTCCCCCTTAAAATCCTGTGTACTCACCAAACTCATCACGCAACACGTTACAGATTTCACCAATCGAGGCATAAGCTTTTACAGCATCTAATATATATGGTATCAAATTAGCCTCCTCGTCAATTGCCACCCTGCGCAGTGCTTCGAGCTTTTGGTCAACTGCTTCTTGGTTCCTCTTTTTGCGTACTTTGTGTAAATTATTGATTTGGGCCTTCTCCAACGCCTCATCAACCTTCAATAGATCAGGGTTAACCTCTTCCTCCAATTTAAATTGATTGAGTCCGACAATAATTTCTTCTTCACTTTCAATTCGTTTTTGCGTTTCATAGGCATTGTGATGAATCTCCCGTTGCATATATCCTTCTTCAATTGCTTGCACGGCCCCTCCGAATTCCTTGATCCGTTCTAAATAATCCATTACTTTTGCTTCCAGCTCATCTGTTAGCGCTTCCATATAATACGAGCCACCAAGGGGATCGACCGTATCCGCAACTCCACTTTCATGGGCAATAATCTGCTGTGTCCGTAAAGCTATTCGTGCCGATTCCTCTGTCGGTAAAGAAAGTGCTTCATCGCGTGAATTTGTATGCAGACTCTGTGTGCCTCCTAATACCGCTGCAAGGGCTTGCATGGTCACACGAACAATATTATTATCCGGTTGCTGCGCAGTCAGTGTTGAGCCGCCAGTCTGAGTATGAAAACGCAATTTCCAACTTTTCGGTTCCTTTGCCTTATAATGTTCTTTCATAATTTTCGCCCAAATTCTTCTCGCGGCCCGGAATTTAGCAATTTCTTCAAAAAAGTTATTATGAGCATTAAAGAAAAATGCCAGCCGTGGTGCGAAAGTGTCCACATCAAGACCGGATGCAATTGCAGCATCGACATAAGCCATTCCATTTGCGATTGTAAACGCCGCTTCCTGTACAGCATTTGAACCCGCTTCCCGGATATGATATCCAGAAATACTTATCGTATTGAATTTAGGCAAATGTTCTTGACAATAAGCGAAGATATCTGTAATTAGCCGCATGGATGGCTTTGGCGGGAAAATATATGTCCCCCTTGCGATATATTCCTTTAAAATATCGTTCTGAATCGTTCCAGTAAGCTTTTCAGATGATACACCCTGTTTTTCCCCTACTGCAATATACATACATAAAAGAATTGCTGCAGGAGCATTAATTGTCATGGATGTACTTACTTTGTCTAGTGGAATTTGATCTAATAAATTCTCCATATCAGCCAATGTATCAATTGCGACCCCGACTTTCCCAACTTCCCCTTCACTCATGACATCGTCTGAGTCGTAGCCTATTTGTGTAGGTAAATCAAAAGCGACAGAAAGACCTGTCTGGCCTTGTTCCAATAAGTAGCGGAATCTTTTGTTCGTCTCACTCGCAGAACCGAATCCAGCATATTGTCGCATTGTCCATAATCTGCTGCGGTACATCGTCGGCTGGATCCCGCGCAAATAAGGATATTGACCTGGATAGCCCAAGTTATAATTTGCATCCTCTGTTCCATATAAATAGTCAACCGTGATTTCAGAGGAAGTGTGAAACGTTTCTTTACGCTCCGGAAAGCGCTTTAATGTTTTCTCGACATCTTTTATCCATTTTGTTTTTTCACTCTCATGCTTTTCAGGCATATTAGTTCCCCCATTCTCCAGCAGTTCCATAGCAAAAACATTTTCTAACAATTTTTAAACTTGTCCAATGAGCAATTTCACGTTAAAATACTTAATAGTAGTAATTGTGATAAGGAGGTCAGAGAATTGTCCAAACAATCTTATACAAAAAGACAATCAAAACGTCAACGCAGGACAAAGATTATTGTATACGTAATGATTATCCTTATGTTGTTGTCAACATTCACTTACGGGTTGGCCGCCTTCGCTTTTTAATGAATCCGACTAATAAAAATGACTTACAAAGACTGGTAAATAAAACCGGTCTTTTTTAATTTCTTATTGATTCCACGTTCACATCTGAAAACTGCCCATCGCTTTCATACAGCGTAAGCCTTAGCTTTCTCTCCTGAGGTCCGCAGTCCAGACACCTCTCGCTTTCCGCAGGCGGCTGGTGAGCCTCGACGCATAGGATGTGCTAATGCAGACGTTGCCACAGGACGTGGCGTTCTTAGTCTGCCTCGGGCTGTCGCCCTGTGGGGTCTCACCTATGCCTTTCGACGAACAGGAAGTTCTAATGCCGGCGTTGGTCACAGGACGTGACCGTTCTTAGACGGCCTCCTGCAGGAGTCTCGAGGTGTCTGGACTGCTCCGAGGGAGAGCCTAATTTAGATCACTCTTTATTATTCCACAGATATAATTTCTATCGTGTCATGGGACTAGAATAAATGCTTTCAATAATAATCATCTTACCAGTTCAGTTGCCCGGTGGACGGTGACTCCTGCGGGAAAAGCACGAGTCTGGAGACCCCGCAGGGCGGTAGCCCGAGGAGGCTCCAGCTGTGCCCGCGGAAAGCATCCGTCCGCCGGGCAACTGAACGGTAATCAGAACGCAAAAAAACTGAAAGAGCAAGACACTTACGCTGTATAAAAGGAATTCAGTTTATTCTTCAGTTTATTTTAAGTTTTATAAAGAAATGTTTAGTTATTTTAGGGTATGTAAGGTTGAGCTATGTAGTAAAAAGGAGACTGACTTGTGCTTGCCAGTCTCTACCTGATAATAATTAGATTTCTTCACAGTGTGCGTCAAATAACGCTTGCAGCTTCACCATTACGTCCATTGCACTATAGCTTTCGATATCGTGACGTTCTAGCATAGACACAATCTCGCCGTCTTTAAGTAAAGCAAAGGATGGGGAGGATGGCGGGTAGCCTTCGAAATATTCTCTTGCTCGTTCCGTTGCCTCACGATCCTGACCGGCGAATACCGTTACTAAATGGTCTGGCCGTCTATCATAGTGAATAGAAGTTGCCGCTGCAGGGCGTGCAATTCCTCCTGCACATCCACAAGTTGAGTTAACCATAACTAATGTAGTTCCTTTTTGTTTAAGTGCTTCATCCACCTCTTCTGGTGTTCTAAGCTCTTTAAAACCTGCTTCTGTTATATCTTTTCGAGCGGCATCAACAATATCATTCATAAACAAGTTAAAATCCATCACAAACACTCCTTTCCCGGATAAACATAAATTTGTCTAAATACATATTTAGCTTAGCAGGGAATATTATTAATTTCAATTAAATAAATTGCAAAATACCTTCATAACGACCGATTAATAAACTGAAGTCGTACTTTCATTCATATTCTCAAGGATTTCTTTCACCCTTCTTAAGAACTGACCACAGACCAATCCGTCGAGTATACGATGATCTAATGATAAACATAGGTTAACCATGTCTCGTGCAGCAAACATATCGTCAATTATAACTGGTCGCTTCACAATCGATTCTACCTGAAGAATTGCCGCTTGCGGGTGATTGATAATCCCCATTGATTGTACCGAACCAAATGTACCCGTATTATTTAGCGTAAATGTGCCACCACTCATATCTGCAGTAGTTAGTTTACCACTCCTAGCTTTCTGTGCTAGTTCTGTAATCTCTCGGGCAATTCCTTTAATCGATAACTCATCCGCATGTTTAATGACGGGAACAAACAATTCCTCATCACTTGCTACTGCAATTGAAATATTAATTGCTTTTCGCTGAATAATTTTATCTCCTGCCCATGTACTATTAAGCTGCGGGAATTCTTTTAATCCTTGCGCGACAGCTTTAACAAAGAAAGCAAAGAAGGTTAAATTGTAGCCTTCTTGTTCTTTAAAATCTTTCTTAAGTGAATTACGATAATTAACAAGGCTGGTTACATCTGCTTCAACCGTCATCCATGCATGTGGAATTTCTTGAGTAGAGGTGACCATTTTTTGAGCAATCGCTTTTCTTACACCGGTTACCGGAATTTCGATATCGCCGGTTTCCGATTGAATGAACGATTCAACCGATTTTTTCGGCTTTTGTTGATCCGGTTTCGGTGTATCAACTGCCGGACGCTCTGTTACTTCTGTTGCTTCTGGTTGGGGAATGTTTCCGGATTCGATGATTTTCTCAATATCTTTTCTCGTAATTCGACCACCACGTCCAGAACCTGCCACATTATTTAAATCAATATTATTTTCCTGTGCTAGTTTTAATACGGCCGGAGAATATCTCTTCTTCATCGAAGTGTCTTTTTCCTCGCTAGGAGCAGGTTCGATTGCTTTATCTTCCCCGGTAGTACTTTCATCTTGCTCAGGCGAGCCCCTGCCTTCTGTTTCAATTTGGCACATCACTTCACCAACTGCAATCGTATCTCCTTCAGTTGCAACAAGTTCTTTTATTACACCTGAGAAAGAAGACGGTACTTCGGCATTCACTTTATCTGTCATTACTTCAGCGATGGGATCATATTTATTAATTTTATCCCCAGGTTGTACAAGCCAGGTCGTAATGGTCCCTTCTGTCACACTTTCTCCAAGTTGCGGCATTGTAATTTTTTCCAAGCCCATTTTTTCATCCTCCTAAAGCTTAAAATTCAGCTAAATCACGCATCGCATTCTCGACTTTTTCCGGATTAATCATAAAGTATTTTTCCATCGTTGGAGCATAAGGCATGGCAGGTACATCCGGTCCAGCGAGACGCTTGATTGGTGCATCCAAATCGAACAGGCAGTTCTCTGCTATAATTGCTGCCACTTCGCCAATGATGCTCCCTTCTTTATTATCTTCTGTGACAAGTAATACTTTTCCAGTCTTCGTTGCCGCTTCAATGATAGCTTCCTGATCGAGCGGATAAACGGTGCGTAAATCAAGAATATGAGCTTCAATCCCCTCTTCAGCAAGCTTTTCCGCTGCTTGCAGGGCGAAATGTACACCAAGTCCATACGTAATAACCGTGATATCATCGCCTTCACGTTTCACATCTGCTTTTCCGATTGGAAGTACATAATCATCGCTAGGGACCTCTCCTTTAATAAGTCGGTAAGCCCGCTTATGTTCGAAAAACAAAACAGGATCGTTATCCCGGATTGCTGCCTTAAGTAACCCTTTTACATCGTATGGGGTAGACGGCATGACAATTTTAAGTCCAGGCTGGTTGGCAAACATTGCTTCAACAGATTGAGAATGATATAAAGCACCATGTACGCCACCGCCATACGGAGCACGGATGGTAATCGGGGCCTGCCAGTCATTATTAGAGCGATAACGAATTTTAGCTGCTTCTGAAATAATTTGGTTAAATGCGGGTAAAATAAAGTCAGCAAACTGCATTTCAGCTACCGGCCGCAAACCGTACATTGCCGCTCCGATTCCAACCCCGGCAATCGCTGATTCAGATAGAGGTGTATCCAACACACGCGCCGCGCCAAATTCATCGTAAAGTCCGTCCGTTGCTCGGAATACGCCACCTTTTTTACCGACGTCTTCACCGAGAATAAAAACTTTATCATCCCGTTGCATTTCTTCTCGTAATGCAGTAGTTACCGCTTGTATATAAGACATTACTGCCATTTCTCTTATCCCTCCTGTTCTTCATAAACAAAGCGTAATGCATGTTCCGGTTCTGCATAAGGAGCTTCTTCTGCATATTCGGTTGCTTCGTTCACAATCCCCTGTACTTCACTATTAATCTTTTCTTCGATTTCATCTGTAAGTACACCGGATTCTTTTAAGTAAGTGGAGAAAGTAAGGATACAGTCATCTCTTTTCGCTTCTTCCACTTCCTCTTTCTCACGATACGTGCGGTCGTCATCATCACTCGAATGAGCGGTAAGACGATATGTTACTGCTTCGATGAGTGATGGACCGTCTCCGTTAATCGCTCTCTCCCGCGCTTCTTTAACAGCGGTATAAACTTCAATTGGATCATTTCCATTAACCGTCACGCCATGCATGCCATAGCTTTTAGCCCGGATTGACACGTTTTCACTTGCAACCTGACGATCAAATGGCACAGAAATTGCGTACTTATTGTTTTCAACCATCGTGATGACCGGAAGCTTGTGTACACCAGCAAAGTTCAGACCTTCGTGAAAGTCACCTTGATTTGTAGACCCTTCGCCGAGTGTTACAAAGGAAACAAACTCCTCCTTCTCCATTTTACCTGCGAGGGCAACACCTACCGCATGTGGTAGCTGCGTTGTAACAGGAGAAGACCCAGTTAATATCCGATTTTTCTTTTGACCAAAGTGCCCTGGCATCTGTCTTCCACCAGAGTTTGGATCCTCCGCTTTCGCAAAAGCGGAGAGCATGATATCTTTTGCCGTCATTCCGAACGCTAAAACAACACCTAAGTCGCGGTAATATGGTGCTGTCCAATCTTGCTCCCGGTCAAGCGCAAAGGATGCTCCAATTTGTGCCGCTTCCTGACCTTGACAGGATATAACAAATGGAATCTTGCCTGAACGGTTCAATAACCACATCCGTTCATCGATTTTCCTGGCGAGCAGCATCGTTTTATACATGTCAAGTACTTGTTCGTCTGTTATGCCAGCTTGTTGATGACGATTTAAACTCATCTTTCGTTCACTCCTTTTATTTAAACCATTTAACCATGGATTTGCTTTCCATCTACAGCGAGTGCCGCTTCACCTATCGCTTCTGAAAGCGTAGGGTGCGGATGTACAGCAGATGCAATTTCCCATGGGGTTGCATCAAGGACCTTTGCAAGACCTGCTTCTGAGATCATATCTGTCACATGTGGTCCAATCATGTGAACACCTAGTAAATCATCTGTATCCCTGTCCGCAACGATTTTTACAAAGCCTGCTGCTTCACCATGAACTAACGCTTTTCCGACTGCTTGAAATGGAAATTTGCCTACTTTCACATTATACCCTTTGTCCTTCGCTTCTTTCTCTGTTAAACCTACATGTGCTGCTTCTGGACTCGAGTAGATGCAACTCGGAATCGTTTCATAGTCAAGCGGCAATGGATTTTCATTTGCTAGATGTTCTACTGCTTTTATTCCTTCATGAGAAGCAACATGTGCAAGTTGCATACCACCTATCACATCACCAATCGCATAAATATGCGATTCTTTCGTTTGCATGGAGGAATTCGTTACGATAAAGCCTTTTTCTACTTGAATATCCGTGTTCTCTAAACCGATATTTGCTACATTAGCCGTTCTACCGACCGATATAAGAATTTTTTCCGCATTGAAATTGATTTTTTCCCCAGCAACTTCTGCCTGTATGGAAACATCATCCGCAATATCTATCGTATCGGCGAGGACATTCGCCCCTTTCACAAAGTGAATCCCCTTTTTCTTAAGGAGGCGCTCCATTTCTTTCGCGATTGCTTTATCTTCCGTTGGTAAGATTTGTTTCGCATATTCAATGACTGTTACATCCACACCAAAGTCATTCAGCATAGATGCCCATTCAATTCCAATTACTCCACCGCCAATGATGAGCATGGAACTTGGGAGTTCTTCCAATTGTAAGGCATCATCTGAAGACAAGATATGTTCCCCGTCAAATGGCAGGCCGTTCAATGAGCGAGGACTTGACCCGGTAGCGATAATTACATTTTTAGGAGTCAAAATTGTATTTTCCTCCCCATTTTCATACTCTACCGAAATCGTGCCAGGCATTGGAGAAAAGATGCTGGGACCAAGAATTCTTCCAAACCCTTCATAAACATCGATTTTCCCCTTCTTCATCAGTCCCTGTACACCTTGATGCAGTCGGTCGACAATTGAATTTTTCCGGGCCTGGACTTCTGAGAAATTTATCGTCGTATCTTTCGTTTCAATTCCGTATTCTCTCGCTTCCTTTGTCTGACGATACACTTCAGCACTGCGCAATAAAGCTTTAGATGGGATACAGCCTCGATGGAGACATGTCCCTCCAAGCTTCCTATTTTCAACGACTGCCGTCTTCAGTCCAAGCTGGGAAGCACGGATTGCTGCAACATATCCCCCCGTACCTCCCCCTAATATGACTAAATCGTAATCCTCTGCCATCGTCTATAACCCCTTTCCAGTTTACATTCCATTCTAGCGATTTAAAATAGATCGTTCATTGACTAGGAATTGGCTGCGTGATTCCCGTTTCGCTTTAATTCGTTCTTCAGCCATTCGGTCAGCCGCAACATATGTCGGGATATTATCTCTTCTGGATATAGCAAAAACACGCTCTAGATTGGAATAAATTACTTCAACTTTTTGTAACGCTCTTTCTTTATTATAACCGGCAAGCTCATCTGCAACATTAATTACTCCGCCTGCGTTAATAACATAGTCCGGCGCATAAACAATTCCCATTTCATGGATAATGTCCCCATGCTTTTCTTCTGCCAACTGATTATTTGCAGATCCTGCAATCATTTTCGCTTTAAATTGTGGTATTGTTTCATCGTTGATGATGGCCCCTAATGCACACGGAGAGAAAATATCACACTCAACGCCATAAATCTCATCCGGTCCAACGGCTGTTGCCCCAAATGCTTCTACCGCACGTTGTACAGCAGCTTCGTTAATATCCGTGACGATAAGATTTGCACCTTCATCATGGAGATATTCACAAAGTGCAAAAGCGACATTACCAACTCCTTGGACGGCGATTGTTTTTCCTTCCAATGAATCTGTGCCAAATGTTTCTTTTGCTGTTGCTTTTATCCCTTTGTAGATTCCATAAGCGGTTATTGGAGAAGGGTTTCCGGCTGCTTCTGGTGTAGTTGGTGAAGTCCCAGTAACGAACTCCGTTTCCAAATGGATAAGATCCATATCTTCCGTTGTCGTTCCAACATCTTCTGCAGTGATATAACGTCCGTTCAACCCTTGGATATAACGACCGAAAGCACGGAACAACTCTGGATTTTTGTCCTTTTTCGGATCACCAATTATGACTGTCTTCCCACCACCTAGATCGAGTCCTGCAGCAGCATTTTTATAAGTCATTCCTTTAGCAAGACGGAGTGCATCTTCAATCGCGGCTTCTTCCGTCTCATACGTCCACATCCGTGTTCCTCCAAGAGCTGGTCCGAGTGTTGTATCATGGATTGCAATAATTGCCTTCAATCCAGATGCCTTATCCTGGCAAAGTACTAATTGCTCATACTCATATTTCTCCATATATTTAAATAATTCCATTTCCCATTCCTCCTAGTTTATTTATTTATTTTTTTACAAAGGCAAGTTGTATGTAAGCGCTTTAATATCCATTTATGATTAAATTTTATTCAAGCTGATATTTCTCGATTTTATAATATAAATTTCGAATAGAGATATCTAATGCTTGAGCTGTTTTCGTCTTATTGAATCCATTATTTTCATATACTTTATAAATATAATCTTTTTCAAAATTTTCCACGGCATCGGTTAATGAATCCCATTCCGGAAACATGAGATTGGATTGTTTTAGATTGGAAGATGAATGAAGTAATTTCGGTAAATACTCCTTTTTAATTTCTTTTTCCTGATTATCCATGAAAATCATCGCCCGCCCAATAATATTCTCTAGTTCCCTTACATTCCCTGGCCAGTGGTATTGTTCAAGCAATGCGATTGCATCGTCACTAATATACTGGACATCCCTTCGATAATCCTTATTAAGCTTTTTAATAAGATGATGTGCCAGTTCACGAATGTCGGAAACTCGTTCTCTTAAGGATGGTATAAAAATTGGTAAACGATTTAATCGGTAGTAGAGATCTTCTCTAAATGTCCGATTACTGATTGCTTTTTCCAGGTTTGTGTTCGTTGCTGTAATGATTCGAACATCTATCGGGATTGATTGCTTGCCACCAACACGGATAATCTCCTGCTCTTCCAAGACCCGCAATAGTTTAGACTGCATATCTAAAGATAATTCCCCGATTTCGTCGAGAAAGACACTGCCTTTATTCGCTTCCTCGAAGGCGCCGATTTTACTTTTCGATGGGTCAAGTGATTCATAACCGAATAATTCAACTTCAAGTAATGTTTCTTTAATCGTGGCACAATTGACACGAATGAATTTTTCTTGCTTTCGGTTACTTTCATTGTGAATAGCATGTGCAAACAATTCTTTCCCTGTACCGGAATCGCCTCTTAGCAATACAGTTGCAGGGGTTTTGGCCCCAACTTTCGCTTGTTCAAGTGCTAGTTGCATTTCTGACGATGAACCGATAATATCATCGAACGTATACTTTGCTTCCAAGCTGCGAATGATTTGCCTTGCCCGCTCGAGTTCATTTGTAAGAGCTTGAATTTCCGAAACATCATGCAGGACTCCAACACTTCCTTGAATTTTACCTTTCGCAATGACGGGAGCAACATTTACAATAACTTCCCTTTTTTTCTGACCGACCTTCATGCGAACCCCACGATAGACACTGCCTGTTTCGAGCACCTTCATATGCATGCTTTCCCCTTCATGGATATCGACTGTCGCCGGTTTACCAATCACATCTTCTTCTGTTAGCCCTGTTATTTTTGTATATGCCGGATTAATCATGATGCCATTGCCATGTTTATCAACAACACTTATCGCAGCATCTGAAGATTTGATGATAGCTTCAAGCATATTTTTCAGTTCAATTAAGTCCGTGTTTTCCTCCGCCAGTTTTACAACTTCGGTAATATCTTTAAATACAGTAAATGCTCCAACAAGATCATTGCTTTCACTGATTAATGGTATTCGTGTTGCAATGATTTTTTTTCCGTTTTCTAATGGGAACTTTTGATTAATTTCTTTTTCTTTCGTCTGAAGCACGATAGGTAGGCGCGAATTTTTTATAACATCTCTTATACGCTTGCCAATAAACATATCTTTTTGAAGCCCAATAATCTCTGCGGCTTTCTCATTCACAAATTGAATAACCTCATTCCTGTCAATGACAATCATGCCATCACGAATATGGTTGAGGATTAATTCTTGATTATCGCTTTGCTGCTTTATTCGTTCGAGCAATGCATCTTTTTCATCCACGAGTTCAGAGATGATGTAGGCTACGGAGCCAGGAACGACTACTGTCTGCTCCCTTTTTGAACGGATCAATTCCTCCAAAACAGCCTGATCACCTGTAGCTTCAAAGATGATATCGATCTCCTTATCGATCCAGTCTTTCCAATCACTTCCGGTTTGAATGTGTAACTTATTTGCTAATGCAAGGCCGGGTGCCCCTTCATTGTGATCAATTACTGCCACAATTTTCATAGTTGTTGTGGAGTGAATGATATGGATTAATGCCGTACCTCCCCGTCCGGCACCAACAATAAGTACATTTTTCATCGATTCACCACCTTTGCATTATCTTGCATACTAATATCATACGTTATCATGAATGAATTGGCAATGATTAATTGATTGTGATAATTACTGCACGTTATGTAAGAAATGCCTGTGTTGGAATGATATTGTTCCGTTTTAATAGTCATCTTTGCTATACTCTATAGTTGAGACAACTTTTGATATGATTAAAGGGGAATGAGTATGAGAAATATAGCAATTCTTATTTTATTAATCCCAGGCGTCATTGCTGCTATTGGAATTAAATTAATGCGAGATACTTTATTTAATGATTTTTATACCATTTTTATCTATTCGTGGATCCAGTTCGGAGTTGGATTAGTTTTATTCATCGGGGGGATTGCTTTCCTTGGGGGATTTATCGTTTTCCGTGACCGAAAAAATAAAGCGAAAGAGAAGAATTCCTCTGTTAATGGTGAATAAACAAAATTTATTAACTTTTTATCGTAATTTTGCATGATTTTATGGTATGATAAGTAGAAAATTATCTTTATGCAGTAAATTAAGGAGGAAATCAGATGAAGGTCGCAAAATTTGGCGGCAGTTCAATGGCTAGTGCAAGCCAATTAATTAAAGTTGGAGATATAATAAAGGATGATGCAAGCCGCAAATTTATCGTTGTGTCAGCTCCCGGGAAACGCTTCAAGGAAGACACAAAGATGACCGACTTGCTGATCGATCTTGGAACCGCATATTTACAGCAAACCAATTTTGCTGAACAGTTCGAGGCTATTATGCAGCGTTTTACGGAGATTGTTACGGAATTGGAACTTCCAGATACTTTATTGGATGAATTTACTGAATCATTAAAACAAGTACAGGAACTATCTGATAATGAAGCAAGTTTAATGGATGCTGTAAAGGCAATCGGCGAGGATAGTTCGGCGAAAATGCTAAGTGCCTATTTAAATAAAATCGGTATCAATTCGTCATATATCAACCCACAGGAAGCAGGCCTCATACTTAGTGATGAACCAGGTAACGCACAAATTCTTCCGGATAGCTTCGATAAGATTCGCATGCTTCGAGAACGTGATGGAGTACTCGTAATCCCTGGTTTCTTCGGGTACACGGAAGAAGGAAAGCTTGTTACATTTTCAAGAGGTGGGTCAGATATCACGGGATCGTTAATTGCGGCGGGTGTGGAAGCTGAAATTTACGAGAACTTTACCGATGTAGATTCTGTGTTTACAGTGAACCCTTCCTTTGTATCTAATCCGAAAACAATTACGAAACTTACGTATAAAGAAATGCGGGAATTATCCTATGCAGGTTTCTCTGTTTTCCATGATGAAGCTTTGATTCCCGCCTATCATGCTAAAATTCCTGTTGCAATCAAAAACACGAATAACCCTTTAGCTAAAGGAACATTAATTGTAGCAGAACGGGAATTAAATGGACGAGTCGTAACTGGTATTGCGAGTGATACCGGCTTCTGCAGCCTTTACGTCAGTAAATATTTAATGAACAGGGAGATTGGGTTTGGCCGTAAATTATTAAACATCTTTGAAGATGAAGGTGTTTCATTTGAACATGCCCCGTCCGGGATTGACAATATGTCTGTTATCTTCCGAGAAAGAAATTTACCGCGTGATAAAGAGAGAATTATTTTAGAACGAATTAAAAACGAACTCCATCCGGATACGGTCAGCATTACAAGAGGAATTGCAATAATCATGGTCGTTGGTGAAGGGCTTGTCAATTCAATCGGTGTCGCGAACCGGGCAACAGAAGCCTTTACGAAAGCAAATGTAAATATTGAGATGATTAACCAAGGTTCTTCTGAGGTATCCATGATGTTCGGTATTCAAGCTGCCGATTTGAAACGAGCCATACGTTCTCTGTATGAGTTATATTTTATGGAGGAAGATGCATTAGTGAGAAGCGGTTCATAATAGTGCATATAAAAGAGACTGGACTAACCAATCCAGTCTCTTTTTTTAACTGACCTGATGTTCAAGCCTAAGTCGGTCCGCGACCATCGCGATGAATTCACTGTTCGTAGGTTTTGCTTTAGAAATATTAATTGTATAACCGAATAATGCCGAAATTGAGTCAATGTTGCCCCTACTCCAAGCAACTTCTATCGCATGACGAATCGCCCGTTCTACTCTTGAGGCCGTTGTGTTATATTTTTTTGCAATTTGCGGATAAAGCGTTTTCGTAATTGCTCCCAATAAGTCGATATTATTATAAACCATTGTAATTGCCTCTCGTAAATACATATACCCTTTAATATGTGCAGGTACTCCAACTTCGTGAATAATATTTGTAATGCTTGCTTCTAGGTTATGAGTTTTGTTCGTTTTTTTCGGTTTCCTTACCTTTGCCTTGAAATTATCGGTATTTGTACTGATTGTCCGGATTCGGTCTGCTAAATGGTCCAAATCAAATGGTTTTAAAATGAAATAAGAAGCACCGAATTCGACTGCTTTTTTCATTACTTCTTCCTGGCCGAACGCAGTTAACATAATGACTTGTGGTGTTTTATTCAATTCCATGGTACGCAATTGATTCAGCACTGCAATTCCATCGATATGTGGCATAATAATATCTAATATAAGTATATCGGGTTCTAAAACCTCCAACATTTCTAGGCATTCTCTGCCATTGGATGCTGTACCGATTACTTCAATATCATCTTGACCTTCAAAATATTCCTCCATCAACGAGATTAATTCCGGGTTATCATCGACTAAACATACTGAAATACTTTCCACTTTACGAATCCTCCTTATTTTTACTCTTCCCTCTTACATATTCTACAAAAGATATTATTATCCTTCTTTATTTTAAAGAATTTGCATATTTTTATATTTCTCTATTATCTCTACATTTACCTTTATATACCGAGCATTTTCGACAAATTTATTCGACTCGTTTCGACAAAAATCATTACTTAATTTCAAGGGGATTAAAGCAGTCTGCTTCCATTCAGCGTAAACACCCCCCTCTCTTGGAGGTCCGCAGTCCAGACACCTCTCGCTTTCCGCGGGCGGCCGGCAAGCCTCCTCGCGCTATCGCGCTGTGGGGTCTCGCCAGGCCTATCGACGAACAGGAGGTTCTAATGCCGGCATTGGTCACAGGACGTGACCGTACTTAGCCGGCCTCCCGCAGGAGTCTCGAGGTGTCTGGACTGCTCCGAGGAAAAGCCAAATTTGGAGCACTATTTATTATTTTAGGAATAGAACCTTTGCTAATAATAATAATAACGCTCTCTACCGGTTCAGTTAACTCCTGCGGGAAAGCGGAGATGATGAGCCCCCGCAGGAAGTGCCTTTCTTCCGAGGCAGACTAAGATCGCCACGTCCTGTGGCAACGTCTGCATTAGCACGTCCTGTGCGTCGAGGCTCAGCGCGGAGCCCTAGGATGCGCATCCGTCCTCCGGGCAACTGAACGGCGATTAGAGACTTACGCTGAATGAAAGCAGAAAGAACTTGCAACAGGGGGCCTGTTACAAGTTCTTGGTCAACTTGCTTGTGCAATGGTTTCTTCTTTCTCGTTAATGGTTATTCCTGCATCATTTAGCATCCATTCGATATGAACGCCATAACCGGATGTTGGATCATTTACGAATACGTGTGTTACGGCGCCTACTATCTTCCCATCTTGGATAATTGGACTACCGCTCATTCCTTGGACGATTCCGCCTGTTTGTTCGAGTAGACGAGGATCGGTTATTTTAATAACCATCCCTTTAATATCTGGTTTTTCTTGGGGGGTCGAACTGACGATTTCAATGTCAAATTCTTCAACTTTTTCATCAGCAACAACAGTCAATATTTTTGCTGGACCTTCTTTTACCTCATCTGAACGTGTAATCGGTAATGGCTCATCGTATTTATCATTTGTTATTTTTGATTCAAGCACACCAAAAATACCATGTGGTGTATTTTTCACAATGCTTCCGATCACATTCCGGTCTGCGGAAAATCTCGCCTGTTTCTCTCCGGGTGTACCCTGGTTACCTTTTTCGATATGGACGACGGATGACCGAACGATCCTCCCTTTCATTAACTCAATTGGTTTTTTTGTATCCATATCGGAAATTACATGCCCGAGCGCACCATATCGCTTGCTCACTGGATCATGGAAGGTCATTGTTCCTATTCCCGCTGCGGAGTCCCTAATATAAAGCCCAATTTTGTACTGCTGATCACGTTCATCTTGTACAGGTTGTAATGATGTGTCGAGTGTCTCATTACCCCTTTTCAGTTTAATCTTTAGAGCTTCATTTTGTTTTCCTGCAGCGTTTACTAATGGTTTGATCTGACTCATATCTTTAATTGGCTTACCATTAATTTCGACGATCATATCGCCTATCAATACTTTTGCATCCTGCCCAGGGGATAATGCCCCTTCTTTACCTTGAATGGAATGATGTCCAACTACAAGCACTCCTACTGTTTCCAGCTGAACACCGATCGATTGACCACCTGGAATAAGTTTAATGTCTTCATCCCTTTGTATCGGTTCTAATGAACTGCTTTCTTCCGCTGAAGCGGTTTTAAGTGAAATCAGATTCGAAAAAACATCGTGAACCATAGGCTTCGCATCAGAATGTGAAAGTCCCCCTGTTAGAAACGGATTTGTAAAGGAAAGGAGAAATAAGAAGCTGGCCAATAGTGTAAAGGTATGTTGTATCCATTGTCTCTTTGTTTTTTTCATGTATATTAACACCCCTCGCATCTCACCCATACCAATTTTTTTTCTGTACTTCTAATTTGAGCGAAGCAGGCCTTTTTTAAACTGGTGATTCATAAGTGAAATGCTTAAGTTTACCTTGCATAAAGTAATGACGTTCAGAAGAGGCTAATTTATAATGATATGAGAAAAAAACATTAAAAAAAGCCGGTGCTGTTAGTTTCCGGCTAATCCACAATATTATTCCTGATGATTTTTTACCTTGAACATATCGGCAAGGTCAAGCATTTCCTTTGCATGTTCTTTTGCTGTTTCTGTCAGTTCCGTTCCAGTTATCATCCGACTCAATTCCTCCATTTGTTCATCTGGACTTAGTTCGGTAACAGTGGTTGAAGTCCTGTCATCCTTTTCATGTTTTTCAATTAATTTATGCGTATCGGCCATGGCAGCAACTTGTGGTAAATGGGTAATACAGAGAACTTGGGAAGCGTTGGATATTTCATATATTTTCTCAGCAATCGCCTGGGCAACGCGCCCACTTACACCTGTATCAACTTCATCAAAAATAACACTTGTGACTCCTTGATGTTTTGCGAAGATTTTTTTCAGAACGAGCATAATTCTGGATAATTCTCCGCCTGAAGCTACTTTTGTCAGTTCTTTAAGCGGTTCCCCTGGATTTGTTGAAATCATAAAACGAATCGTATCATATCCGTCTTTATGGAGTTTTGGATGGTCCGTTTCATTGTCAAAGCTAATTTGAAACTTTGCTTTCTCCAAATATAAGCTTTTTAATTCTGAATGGATTTCTTTTACAAGTGCATTTGCAGCTTTTTTTCTTAAATGGTGCAGCTCTTTTGCTTCCAACCTCGCGTCTTTCTCTATTTCTTCAATTTCTTCCACAAGAGCGGTCAGGTGAAAGTCTTTATTCGTTATTTCTTCCAATTCTTCTTCTATTTTGGCCATATATGTCTGCATTTCATTTACCGTCGCGCCATATTTCTTCTTCAATCGATTCAGTTCATTAAGTCTTGCTTCAATTTCATTCAGTCGTTCCGGATTATATTGCAATTGGTCGATATAATTTCGTAAATCAAAAGCCATTGTTTCAAGAGAATAATAATAGTTCGTAATTTCTTCGGCTTTTTCATCAATAAACGGATCAATTTTTTCATGCTCACTCAAAGAGAGCATCGCATGATTTATCCATTCTAGTCCTCTTCCATCCCCATACAATGCATTATAAGCATTTTGAAGCGCTGTATGGACGTTCTCAAAGTTGGCTAAGGAATTTCTTTCTTTTTCCAGAATTTCATCTTCATCTGGGACAAGATTGGCCTGTTCCAATTCTTGTAATTGGAAAGATAATAAATCTTGACGGTGAGCGATTTCTTGCTCATTTTCATTTAATTGTTTGTAGCGTTGTTGTAACTTTCGCAGTCTGTCGTAAAGATTCGTGTATTCTTCTTTTGCCTGCTTGATTTGCTCATAGTCATACAAGTCAAGTAGATGAATATGGTTGTCCGCATCCATCAGGGACTGGGTTTCGTGCTGGCTATGTATATCGATGAGCGTTTTACCGAATTCACGAAGAATTGCGAGTGTCACCAATTTACCATTCACACGGCAAATACTTTTCCCACTTTTTGTAATTGTTCGTTCTAAGACAATCTGTTCATCGGTTATTTCAATACCGTATTGTCTGCCAACTGCATAAATAGGATGTTCCATTGATTCAATGGAGAATAATCCTTCGATTTCTGCCTTATTTGTTTTATGACGGACATATTCAACAGAACCGCGACCACCTGCAAGTAATTGGATGGCATCGATAATAATTGATTTCCCTGCTCCTGTCTCACCAGAAAGCACCGTTAATCCTTCATTAAATGTAATGGAGATTTGATCAATAATTGCAAAGTTTCGAATAGATAATTCTGTCAGCATGAATCATTCACCTCTTCCTTCATCCAAGTTAAAGCATGCGTATGAAGCGGTTTTTTATTTTCTCGGCATCATTTTCTTTTCGACAGATGATTAAACATGTATCATCTCCACAAATTGTTCCCATTATCTCTTCCCATTCGAGGTTATCAATTAACACTCCGATAGCGTTAGCGTTTCCCGGTAATGTTTTTAAAACAACGAAATGATTCGCATGGTCAATATTAACGAAAGCATCGACAATTAGCCGTTTTAATTTTTCTTCCGGATTAAATCTTAAATCTGCCGGTAAGCTATATTTATATTTTCCAGATAATGTAGGCACTTTCACTAGGTGCAGTTCCTTAATATCACGTGAGACAGTTGCTTGAGTCACATTATAGCCGAGTGCTTTCAACTCATCAACGAGTTCATCTTGAGTCTCGATTTCATGCTCATTAATTAATTCGCGAATTTTAATATGACGTTGGATTTTACTCATCTTCCGGCCTCCATTCTTACTAAATGTTGATGTGCTTGCTCGACAACTTTTTCAAGAGGGGGTATATCAGGTTTTTCTTTTTGTTCCGAGAGATATTTAAAATGGGCGAGAAATTCTACATTCCCTTGACTGCCAGTTATTGGAGAATACGTAATACCATGCAGAATAAAGTTTTCGCCTGCAGCAAAACGAATGACCTGTTCAAGCACTTCTACATGGACTTGCTTTTCCCGAACAATTCCTCCTTCACCGACTTGCTCTTTACGCGCTTCAAATTGGGGCTTGATTAAAGCTACGACATCATTTTCCTCGTCTAAGAGATATTTGAGCACAGGTAATATCAGGCGTAAAGATATAAAGGAGACATCAATCGAAGCGAAATTTGGTATGGTATTTAGCATATCTTTCGTCACATAGCGGAAATTCGTCCGTTCCATAACGACGACCCGCTTATCATTGCGTAATTTCCAATCAAGTTGGTTGTAGCCTACGTCGATTGCATAGCTTAATTTAGCACCATGCTGGAGTGCGCAATCGGTAAATCCGCCTGTCGATGACCCTATATCAAGGATTGTTTTTCCTTCCAGATTCAAATCGAACTGCTGGATTGCCTTCTCCAACTTCAATCCGCCGCGACTGACATAGGATTTATTTTTTTGTTTTATACGGATTGGCATGTCTGGATCAATTTTTACACCTGGTTTATCAAGCCGTTCGTGTTCAGAAAAAACCAATCCAGCCATAATCAGACGCTTTGCCAAGTCTCTGTTCTCCACTAAGTTACGTTCTACAAGTAATTCATCTAAACGTTTTTTTGTCATCTTCATTTCCTTTACTTTTAACTATCATTCATATTAATAAGCTTTTCTGGTTTATTATACATCAAATGACTCATATTCTGAAATAGAATACCTCTATAGAATAGAAAAACAGCCGCTCACTTTGTATGCTGAACGGCTGAATTTTCTTACTTACTTAATGGTCACGATTGCTGATATAGTCAATCAGTGCTTTTAGTTGGGAATCAATTGCACCTGCTTGTTCAAGAGATGCTAATGCTTTTTCCACATAGATCTCTTTTTGTTTGATTGCCCCTTCTAAGCCAAGAAGTTTCGGGTATGTACTCTTATTATTATTTACATCACTTCCTACAGGTTTACCTAGTGCTTCCTCTATTCCTGTAATATCTAAAATATCGTCTTGAACTTGGAAGATCAGCCCTAGATAATGGGCAAAGCGTGTAAGGTGTGTCAATTGTTCTTTTGTCGCTCCCCCTAAATAAGCACCAGCATAAACGGCGAATTTTAATAATTCTCCCGTTTTAAGTTCGTGGATTTTTTCAAGTTGTTCTAGCGGGACGGATATGTCTTCATTTTCAGCTTGCATATCGAGAATTTGACCGGCCACCATACCAAGTGGTCCACTTGCTATTGCAATTTTCCCTGTTAGTTCCACTTTTTCACGATCGGTAAGGAGTGGTTCGTTCGCAATTAAAGCAAAGCTATGTGTCAGTAGACCGTCGCCTGCTAAAATAGCCGTTGCCTCATCGAATTTCTTATGATTCGTCAGTTGTCCGCGCCGGTAATCATCATCATCCATTGCAGGCAAATCATCGTGAATTAAGGAGTATGTATGAATCATTTCTAGGGCGATAGCTGTAGAAAGTGTCTTTTCAACAGCGGTACCATAAGCTTCAAAACTTGCGAGCAAAAGAACCGGTCGAATTCTTTTCCCGCCTGCTTGAAGGGAATAAAGCATTGAAGCCTTTAATTGATCAGGAATCGGAAGTTTAGTTAATCGTGTTTCCATTTCATTTTCAATTAAATCTTTCTGCTGTCTCAAATAAGCTTCCAGATTAACCTGGTCCATGCTAGACTTCCCCTTCCACATCAAAGTTTGTGATTTCTCCATGCTCATTTAAAATTTTTGCCATTTTATCTTGGACTGAATTAATTTTATCACTGCATATTTTCGATAAAATCATCCCCTCCTGATAATAATCAATTGCTTGTTCCAAAGGAACGTCTCCCGTTTCAAGTTTCCCTACTATTTTTTCTAACTTTTCCATCGCTTCCTCGAAGGATAGTTCCATGTTTTTCTCCGTCATTTGAAGTCTCCTTTACTGATAGTACTTGTGCATGGATTGTGCCGTCCGTTAATTTTACTGCCAGTTGTTCTTTTTCCTTAATATGCGTTACAGACTTCAGTAATTGTCCATCCGCAGTATAAGGTAATGCAAAGCCACGTTTCAAGATTTCTAATGGGTTTACTAAACTAAGCTTATCCAGTAAATTCCCGAGTTCGCGGCGATGGTAATCAACGGTTTGATTCATGTAGCGGTTATTCTTCATTGTAAGTTCAGTTATTCTCTTTTCTGCTTCATCGATTCGCTCTTTGGGATGCTGCACTGATAGACGTCTCATAACTGTTTTATAGGCCATTGCGGCATCGTTTACTTGCAACCTTAATGTTCGTTCTAGTGCCTCCATTTGCTGATCCAACTCCTGCTCTTTCTGCCTAATGAGCTCTTTTGGATAACGAAAAGCATAGGAATTAAGCGCGTTGTTAAGCCGGCGTGTTTCCTGGTCCAATAATTGGTTCACTTCACGGGTTAATCTTCGGTTGAGCAGTTGAAGATTATTTCTTAATTCCGCTTGAGACGGAACCGCAAGCTCTGCTGCACCCGTTGGAGTCGGTGCTCTTAAGTCTGCTACAAAGTCACTAATCGTCGTGTCTGTTTCATGTCCGACAGCAGAAATAACTGGAATCCGAGATTCGTAGATTGCACGGGCAACGATCTCTTCGTTAAAACTCCATAGTTCCTCAATCGAACCACCGCCTCTACCGACAATTAATGTATCAAAGTTCATCCGATTAGCTGTTTCAATTCCCCGTTTTATCGAACTCGCCGCTTCTGGTCCTTGAACAAGAACCGGGATAACTACTACTTCAACTAATGGATAACGTCTCTGAATAGTCGTAATGATATCCCTTACCGCTGCACCCGTCGGCGAAGTAATCACACCGATTCGCTTCGGATATGCTGGAATTCGTTTTTTATGAGCCGAGGAAAAGTAACCTTGCTGTTCCAGCTTGACCTTCAATTGTTCATAAGCTAAATATAAAGCCCCGATTCCATCCGGTTCCATTGTATTAATATACAGCTGATATTGCCCGGCAGCTTCATATACACTGACATTTCCGCGAATCAGTACTTTCATTCCGCTCTCCGGGGTAAATTTTAAATAACGGTTGTTCCCGGCAAACATGACTGCTTGGATCCTCGTCTGTTCATCTTTTATCGTCATATACATATGTCCACGGCTATGATGTTTAAAGTTCGATATCTCACCACGCAGCCAAATTTGTTGCAAATGTTGATCAATATCGAGTTTCCGCTTAATATATTTCGTTAGGGCCGTTACCGTTAAATATTTATCATTCAATACTTGTCAGTCCTTTAGCCGCTTTAATTGTATTAGAGAGAAGCATTGTAATTGTCATTGGACCAACTCCTCCCGGAACTGGTGTAATATACCCGGCCTTCTCCACTACTTCAGCAAAGTCGACATCACCAGTTAGTTTTCCTTCTTGTGTCCGGTTAATCCCAACATCGATGATGACCGCACCCTCTTTGACGTCCTCTTGCTTAATAAAGTTTTCTTTCCCGATTGCAACGATCAGAATGTCAGCCGCTTGTGTATATTTTTGCATATTCTCTGTTTTTGAATGACAATAGGTGACCGTTGCATTTTCATTCAATAACAGCTGTCCGACTGGTTTCCCAACGATATTACTGCGGCCGATAATGACAGCATGCTTCCCTTCAATCTCAACTCCTTTTGATTTGATCATTGTAATGATCCCATAGGGTGTACATGGTAAAAAGCTGTCCTCTCCTGTCATCATCTTACCGATATTAATCGGATGGAAGCCGTCCACATCTTTTTTCGGGTTAATCCGATCAATTACTTTCTGTTCATTAATTTGGTCTGGCAATGGTAATTGAACTAAAATACCATGAACCGCATCATTGTCATTTAGTTCATCAAGTAATGCCAACAGATCCGCTTCTGTTGTCTCGACAGGTAAAGTGATTACTTCAGAATCCATCCCAATTTCGGCTGCAGCCCTTTCTTTCCCTTTAACATAAGATAATGATGCAGGATTATCGCCGACAAGGACAACGACCAACTTTGGGATAAGATTTTTCACTTTCAGTCTTTCGATTTCTTTTGCTAAATCTTGTTTTATTTCTGAAGCTAATTCTTTTCCACTAATAATTTCAGCAGTCATGATTCATTTCCTCTCTTTTCTATATTGGATAACACACCATTAATGAATCTCCCCGACTTCTCATCGCCGAAACGTTTCCCTAGTTCGACGGCCTCATTAATTGAGACATTAAGCGGGATATCTTCCAGATGCTTTATTTCAAATGTCGCCAATCGCAAAATCGTTCGCTCTACTGCCGCTATACGATCTAGGCTCCAATTCTCCAAATGGTTAGCAATTATTTCATCTAAAGAGGATTTCTTGTCTATCACACCTTGAATTAATTGGTTAAGAAACGGATCATTCCCCTGTTCCTCAACATATTCCTGAATGCTGCCTTCATGGACTTCACAATTGATATCTATTTGAAACAGAAACTGGAATGCTTTTTCTCTTGCTTCGCTTCGTTTCATGCTTTTACTCCTTCTAATGTTCTTTTCTAAAGTGAAACTTCAATCAGCGGGGATTCTCCTTATCCCACTGTTAGGTGAACAAATCTGGGTGTTACCATCCGTTATCTTCCACCTAAACTCCCTGGTACATTCTGAAGTTTTACATTGGGTATACGACAGATGTTACACCGGAACAAATGATAAGAAGGCCAAAGTATTCCGCTCTGGCCTGTTTGTTTACTCATTATGTTTAGCTTGCTGTTCCTTTTCATCCATATTGATTCCGACTACATGTATATTTATTTCGGCAATATCAAGTTGAGTCATTGTTTTTAAGCTTTGTCGGATAGTTGTTTGCAATGATTGGGCTACCTTCGGGATAGAGATGCCGAAGTCTAAAATACAATACACATCAATTGTGATCCCATCGTCCGTGAGTTCAACTTTAATACCTTTACTATGTGTCTGCTTTCCTAAACGTTCTGCAACACCAGATGCAAAGGTACCACGCATGGCATATAAACCTTTCACTTCTGTCGCAGCGATTCCAGCAATTACTTCAATCACCTCTGGAGCAATTTCCACTCTTCCTAAAGACAAATCATTACTAACATTTAATAATGGTTGTTCACTCATGAAATCACACCTTTTATAGAAAGTTGTTGTTCTATTTCTCTACAATCGGGTTCTCTTCTAAAAAGTTCGTATTAAAATCCCCGTGCTGGAAAACGTCATGGTCCATTATTTGCCGGTGGAAAGGAATTGTCGTATAAATTCCTTCAATAACGAATTCATCAAGTGCCCGCTTCATTTTCTTGATCGCTTCTTCTCTTGTTGGTGCATAGGATATAAGTTTGGCTATCATGGAATCATAATACGGCGGTATAGTATACCCGGTATATGCTTGAGAATCCACGCGGATACCCAAGCCGCCAGGGGCAAGATACATATCGATTTTACCTGCCGAGGGCATGAAGTTCTTATACGGATCCTCCGCATTAATCCGACATTCAATTGCCCAGCCGTCAAATGTGATATCCGTTTGTTGCAGGCTCAACTTTTCATTATTTGCCACCTTAATTTGTTCTTTAATGAGGTCTACTCCTGTCACCATTTCTGTGACTGGATGTTCTACTTGTATTCTTGTATTCATTTCCATAAAATAGAACTCCTCTGTCTGACGGTCGAAGATGAATTCTATCGTTCCAGCACCAACATAATCAACTGCTTTAGCTGCACTAACTGCTGCTTGCCCCATCTTCTCTCTAATCTCTGACGAAACCGCTGGTGAGGGAGTTTCTTCGATTAATTTTTGCAGGCGTCTTTGAACTGTGCAATCACGCTCTCCTAAGTGAATAATATTCCCGTGTTTATCTGCTAGAACTTGAATTTCCACATGCCGGAAGTCCTCAATGAATTTCTCAAGGTAAACACCAGGATTCCCGAATGCTGTCTCTGCTTCTTTTTGTGTTACGCGGATCCCCTTAACAAGTTCTTCTTCATTTCTCGCGAAACGGATACCTTTACCTCCACCACCTGCTGTAGCTTTGATAATAACTGGATAGCCGATTTTTTCCGCGATTTCAATCCCTTCTTTTTCACTTTCGATGATTCCGTCAGAACCAGGCACAATCGGAACATTGGCCTGTTTCATCGTTTCCCGGGCCACATCTTTAATTCCCATTTTCTGAATTGCTTCAGCTGTTGGACCGATAAAGCTTATATTACATTCCTCACACATCTCCGCAAAATCAGCATTCTCAGCGAGAAACCCATAGCCTGGGTGGATTGCATCCACATCTCTCGAGGTTGCTACACTTAATATATTCGTAAAGTTAAGATAGCTGTCCTTACTTAAGGTAGGTCCGATACAATATGCTTCATCTGCTAGTTGCACATGTAAAGATTCTCTGTCTGCTTCTGAATAGACTGCCACGGTTTCTATTCCCATTTCATGGCAAGCTCTAATAATTCGAACAGCAATCTCTCCTCTGTTCGCAATTAACACTTTCTTAATCAATTACTCCATCCCCTTATTTTTTCTTTACCCGGAATAGTGGTTGACCATATTCCACAAGCTCGCCATTTTCCACGAGCACTTCTACGATTTCTCCACTTACTTCTGCTTCAATTTCGTTAAATAGTTTCATTGCTTCGACAATACAAACAATGGAATTTGAATCGACTTTGCTGCCGACTGTAACGTATGGATCGTCTTCCGGAGATGGTGATTCATAGAACGTACCGACCATTGGTGAAACAATTTCAAAGTCATAATCGCTGTTTTCTGCTTTTACTTCTTGTTTTTCTTCAATTATTTCCGCTTGTTTCTCGATTGCTTGTTCTTGAACTGGCTCGCTTTGTCGTTGTATTTGTACAGCGGTAGTTTCTGTTACTTGTGATGGTTCATTTACTACAGTTGTCGCTCCATGAGTTCCTTTTTTTAGTGACACGGATGTACCGTTCGTTTCATAATTAAATTCTGTAATAGATGATTGATCAATTAATTTAATAATTTCCCGAATTTCTTGTACTTTAAGCATATAAAAACGCACCCCTTATTCATTTTGATATACGATACTATACATTTTACTTAAATTTCGCTAACATGTCCAAGTTGTAAATATGTAGTATTCTTCTTTTATTTTATCATTATATCAGTAGTGCATAATGATAGCTATCAAAAATGTAACGAACCCCTCAACCACGCGAATGAATTAGTGTTCACTTTCATTCTACGTAAGTGTGTGCAACTTACTTCTGGAGGTCCGCAGTCCAAACACCTCTCGCTTTCCGCAGGCGGCTGGTGAGCCTCCTCGGGCTGTCGCCCTGCGGGGTCTCACCTAGGCCTATCCTCCTGCAGGAGTCTCGAGGTGTTTGGACTGCTCCGAGGAAAGGCGTGATTTGGATTACTGTTTAATATTCCAA